>NZ_JAOCGL010000013.1:0-58313 GCF_029842485.1 Stenotrophomonas sp. GD03777 | reverse complement strand
AACGGTCCTGCCTGCCCACACCGCCCCGCCTCTGACAGATTCCGATGGCTGTTGGTAGGTGTCGACCTTGGTCGACACGGTAGATCCACGCCATGCGTGGATGAAATCTGTCAGATATGGAAATGCATCTGGGGTCAGGTCCGTTTTCCTGCGGAAAACGGATCTGACCCCAAGAGCCGTTTCAACAGACCGCAGAAGACTGTCGAAGGCGGGGTGGGTCCGGTTGCGGGGGCGTGAGCCGAGCCTGCATGGACGTATTTACGGCGTCCCCCGCAACCGGACCCACCCCGCCTACCCACAGGAAACCGCTTTTGCTTTTGCTGTTGCTTGGGCTCTTGCCGTGGACGTGGTCTCTGCAGGTGCAGGGCGCAGCCCTGCCGAACACCCCCGCGACGGGGTGTCGCAAACGCCTGCGACGGTTCGTCGCACGGGCAACCCTGGACCCGCCTCTACACTAGCGGGGTGACCCGCCTGTCCCGCCCGCAGCGCCTCCTGCTGCAGCTCGCCATCCTGGCGACGCTGCTGATGGTGCTTGCGCCACTGGTCAGCCGCGCGCTGCAGGCGCCGCCGATGGACCACGCGGCGATGGCAGGCATGGACCACGCGCACATGCACCACGACGCTGCCGCAGTGGGTCAGAGCCCTCTGCACGGGCAACGGAGTCCGACCCCACCGGCCGATCCCCACGCCATGCATGGCGAAGCCTGCGAATACTGCGTGCTGGCCATGCGCCTGCTGCCGTGGCTGGCTGTACTGGTGCTGCTGTTGCCACTGCTGTGGCGGCCGCGGCTGGTATTCCCGTGGTCACAGCAGGTACTGCCGGCACTGCGCTGGCCGGCACACGCCGCGCGTGGGCCACCGCGCGCCTCCATCGTCCGCTGATTTTCCTGTCGAATCTGCCGCACGACGCCTGACCGGGCGCCGTGCGCGCGTGCGTACCTTGGAGCTGTTCCGATGAAAATGACTTCCCGCCCCGCGGGCGCCTGCGTGCGCCTGCCGGTTGCCCTTGGCCTGGCCGCAGCTGCAACGCTCGCCCATGCCGCGCCCGCCGAAGAGGCGCGCACTCTCGATACGCTGGTGGTCACCGCCGCCGCGCCTTCGTCGCCACTGCACTGGGTGACCGATCCACGCCTGCCGCGGCAGCCGGTCCCTGCCAGTGACGGCGCCGATTACCTGAAGACCGTTCCTGGCTTCTCCGCCATCCGCAACGGCGGCACCAACGGTGACCCGGTGCTGCGCGGCATGTTGGGTTCGCGCCTGAACATCCTCAGCAATGACGGCAACCTGATCGGCGCCTGCCCCTCGCGCATGGACAACCCGCTGTCCTACATCGCACCGGAGAGCTTCGACCGCCTGACCATCATCAAGGGCCCGCAGAGCGTGCGCTGGGGGGCAGGTGCCTCGGCCGGCACCGTGCGCTTCGAACGCGATACACCGCGCTTCGAGGAACCGGGCCTGCGTGCCGATGCCAGTACGCTGGTCGGTTCGCGCAACCGCAACGACCAGGTGCTGGACCTGACCCTGGGCAACCCGACCGGCTATGTGCGCGCCAGCGGCAACCGTTCCGAAGCCGATGACTACAAGGACGGCAACGGCGATGTGGTGCCATCGAAGTGGCGCAAGTGGAACGGTGACGTGGCGATCGGCTGGACGCCGGATGCCGACACGCTGCTGGAAATTTCTGCCGGTGCCGGCGATGCGATCGCACGCTACGCGGGGCGCGGCATGGACGGTGCCGCGTTCGAACGCACCAGCTACGCCGCGCGCTTCGAGAAGCGCAATCTGCCGGGTGCCTGGGACACAGTGCAGGCCAACGTGTACTACAACGAGGCCGACCACGTGATGGACAACTACACGCTGCGAACGCCGAATCCGCACAGCATGATGCCGATGCCGATGGCATCGAACGTGGACCGACGCACCCAGGGCGGCCGGGTCAGTTCCGAGTGGCGCTGGCAGGACGTGCAACTGGTGGCGGGTGTGGATGGCGAGGACAGCCGCCATCGTGGGCGAATGGGCATGGGCCGGGGCACCTATCGCCAGGCGGCGTGGCAGACCGATGCCAGCTTCCGCCGCTATGGCGTTTTCACCGAGTTGACCCTCGGCGCCGGCACCGATCAGCGCTGGATCAGCGGCCTGCGCATCGATCGTGCCAGCGTGCGTGATGAGCGGCAGTCGATCCGTGGAATGATGGGCAGCCGGCCCAACCCAACGGCCGAGCAAAAGCGCAAGGCGTGGCTCGGCAGTGGCTTCCTGCGCTACGAGCAGGACCTGGCCGACGGCCTGACCTGGTACGCCGGCCTCGGCCACAGCGAACGCATGCCCGACTACTGGGAGCTGTTCTCGCCCGACCACGGACCGGCCGGTGCAATGAACGCGTTTGCCGGCATCCAGCCCGAGCGCACCACCCAGCTCGACGTGGGCCTGCAGTACAAGGGACCGCGCGTGCAGGCCTGGGTCTCGGCCTATGCCGGGCAGATCCAGGACTACATCCTGTTCACCTACCACGGCAGCGGCATGATGGGCATGAGCCAGGCCAGCAACGTCGAGGCGCGCATTGCCGGTGCCGAGGCCGGGTTGGAAGTGAGCCTGACCGAGCAGTGGAAGCTGGGCGGCACGCTGGCCTATGCCTGGGGAGAGAACCGCGACCAGCAGCGTCCGCTGCCGCAGATGCCGCCGTTGGAAGCACGCCTGAGCGCGAACTGGGAGGGCCAGCGCTGGAGTGCCGGCGCATTGCTGCGCGCGGTGACCCATCAGCATCGTGTCGCAGATGGACAGGGCAACGTGGTCGCGCAGGACCTCGGGCCGAGCGCCGGGTTTGCCACCTTCGCGCTCAATGCCGCGTACCGTTTCAGTTCGCAGCTGCAGCTCAGCGCCGGCGTCGACAACCTGTTCGACCGCGCCTACAGCGAGCACCTGAACCTGGCCGGCAGCGCCGACTTCGGCTTCCCGGCCGACCCGGTGCGGATCAACGAGCCGGGGCGCAGCGTGTGGATGAAGTTGAACTACCGGTATTGATCCGCCGGGCATAAAAAAACGGGGCCGGATCCCCGCCAGGATCCGGCCCCGCCCGACGCCCTCGGTCGGGCAGGTTCGACTCTACGATGACGGCCGCGGTGGTGCACCACTGGATACACCCCGACACACGCCGACACTGCCCATGGCAGCCTTGCACGGAACGGGTTCAAGGCGCTATCGCAGCCTAGGTTCCACGCCGGTAAACGCTTGGCACATACCGCTTTTATGGGCACTTGCCTACACTCGGCGGCCGTGGATCAATCAGGACCGTTCATGTTGGCTCGTATCGCTTCGACCCTGGCCCTCGGCCTCAGCCTGGCCGTGCTGGCCGGGTGCGCAGGCAAACAGGAGGCCGCCGCACGTCGGCAGGGCGAAGCGGTGCCGGTCACCGCGCAGGTCGTGCAGCCCAGGCAGTGGAACGACACCCTGCAGGCACTGGGCACGGCCAAGGCGCGCGAGTCGATCAGCGTCACTGCCAAAGTGAGCGAGATCGTCGAGAAAGTGCACTTCGAGAGCGGCCAGCACATTGCCGCCGGTGCGCCGATCGTGACGCTGCGCGGGCAGGCCCAGGAAGCCGCACTGGTGCAGGCGCAGGCCACTTTCCATGAAGCCGATCAGCTGTACAAGCGCCAGCGCGAACTGGCCGCCCAGCGGCTGGTGTCCAGCGCCACGCTGGATACGCAGAAGTCGATCCGCGACGCCGCCGAGGCGCGCGTGATGCAGATGCAGGCAGACATTGGCGACCGCCGTGTGCGTGCGCCCTTTGCCGGTGTGCTTGGCATCCGCCAGGTCAGTCCGGGATCGCTGCTGACCCCGACCACGGTCATCGCCACGCTCGACGACATCGAGCACATGCATGTCGATTTCCAGGTGCCGGAAGTGGAGCTGGCTGCGCTGGGCGTTGGTGACAAGGTCAGTGCCACCAGCGTGGCCTGGCCGGGTCGCACCTTCGAGGGCGTGGTCAGCACCATCGATGCGCGCATCGATCCGGCCACCCGTGCGGTGACCGTGCGCGCCGATTTCGCCAATGGCGACCACGCATTGCGCCCGGGCATGCTGCTGGACGTGCGCCTGTTCCGCCCCGAGCGCCCGGCGCTGGTGGTCCCGGAAATCGCCGTGGTACAGGTCGGCCGCGATACCTTCGTGTACCGCATCAAGGCCGACGACAGCGTCGAGCGGGTGGACGTGGTAACCGGCGCGCGCCGTGCCGGCGTGGTCGAGATCCGGCAGGGCCTGGAAGCAGGCCAGCGCATCGTGGTCGATGGCACCGGCAAGCTGCGCCCGGGCCTGAAGGTCGCTGCGAAGGACGCCGCACCGGCCTCTGGCGCCAAACCGGCTGACGCGCCGGCGCCGGTCGCGACCGAGGGCCACGGCGGATGAAGCTGTCCGACATCTCCATCCAGCGGCCGGTGTTCGCCGTGGTGATGAGCCTGTTGCTGCTGGTGCTGGGCGTGATGTCCTTCACCCGCCTGACCCTGCGCGAACTGCCCGCCATCGACCCTCCGATCGTTTCGGTGTCGGTGGACTACACCGGCGCGTCGGCGGCGGTCATCGAAAGCCGCATCACCCAGGTGCTGGAAGATGCGCTGGCTGGCATCGAAGGCATCGATACGATCAACGCGCGTAGCACCAACGGCCGCTCGCAGGTCAGCATCGAGTTCACCTCCAACCGTGATATCGAAGCGGCGGCCAACGACGTGCGCGATGCGGTCAGCCGCGTCGCCGACCGCATGCCGGAAGAGGCGCGGCCACCAGAGATTGCCAAGGTCGAGAGCGATGCCGACCCGATCATCTGGTTCAACATGGTGTCCTCGACCATGGACACGCTGGAGTTGAGCGACTATGCCGACCGCTACGTGGTCGATCGTTTCTCCAGCCTCGATGGCGTGGCCCAGGTCCGCATCGGCGGCCGCCAGCGCTATGCGATGCGGATCTGGCTGGACCGTGACCAGCTGGCCGCGCGCGGGCTGACCACCGGCGACGTGGAAACCGCACTGCGCAACGAGAACGTCGAGCTGCCGGCCGGCCGCATCGAGTCGACCGACCGCGATTTCACCCTGCGCGTGGAACGCAACTACATCAAGCCCGAGGATTTCGCGACCATCCCGCTGGGCAAGGGCCGCGACGGCTACGTGGTGCGCATGGGCGACGTGGCGAAGATCGAGCTGGCCTCGGCCGAACGCCGCGCGTACTACCGCAGCAACGGCGAGCCCGGCATCGGCCTGGGCATCGTCAAGACCTCCACCGCCAACTCGCTGGACGTGGCACGCACTGCGCGCGCTGAGGCCGAGCGGGTGGCGCTGACCCTGCCCAAGGGCACGCAGATCTTCGTCGCCTTCGACAACACCACCTTCATCGAAGCTGCAGTGGACCGCGTCTACGCCACCCTGGTGGAAGCGATGATCCTGGTGCTGGCGGTGATCTGGCTCTTCCTCGGCAGCTTCCGCGCCGCGTTGATTCCGGCGGTGACGGTGCCGGTCTGCCTGGTGGCGGCGTTCATCGCGCTGTATGCGTTCGACTTCTCGATCAACCTGCTGACCCTGCTGGCGCTGGTGCTGTGCATCGGCCTGGTGGTGGACGATGCGATCGTGGTGGTGGAAAACGTGCAGCGCCGCATCGACCTGGGCGAACCACCGCTGGTGGCCTCCAAGCGCGGCACCGCGCAGGTCGCCTTCGCGGTGATCGCCACCACTGCCGTGCTGGTGGCGGTGTTCCTGCCGGTCGGCTTCCTGGAGGGCAACACCGGGCGACTGTTCCGCGAACTGGCCGTGGCGCTGGCCGCTGCCGTGGCGTTGTCCGCGTTCGTTGCGCTCACACTGACGCCGATGATGGCTTCCAAGCTGCTCAAGCCGCATACCGGGCAGGCCCCGCGAGGCCTGCACGGCTTCATCAACCGCAACCTGGAACGCCTTGCGGGTGCCTATGGGCGGGTTCTCGATCACCATGTCGACCGCACCTGGATCTACCTGCTGGTGATGGTGGCTGCGCTGGCCGCCAGCTGGGGCCTGCTCAAGCTGCTGCCGTCGGAACTGGCGCCAGCCGAAGACCGTGGTTCGTTCCAGATCATGATCGACGGCCCGGAAGGCGCCGGCTACGACTACACCGTGCAGCAGGTGCAGCAGGTGGAAGCGCTGCTGGCACCGCATGTCGGCCCGGACAAGCCGATCGTGCGTGCCAACCCCCGCGTGCCGGGCGGCTGGGGCGCCAGCGAGGAAATGCATACCGGCCGCGTCAGCATCTTCCTGCAGCCGTGGCGCCAGCGCAGCGAGGGTACGCCCGAAGTCGCCAACGAACTGCAGAAGGAACTGGATACCATCCGCGGCGTGCGCGTACGCACGCAGGTGGGTGGTGGCCTGGTGCGCAGCGGCGGCCAACCGTTCCAGATCGTGCTGGGCGGCCCGGAATATGCCGAGATCGCGCAGTGGCGCGACCGCATCCTGCTGCGCATGGCCGACAATCCCGGCCTGGTCGGCCCCGATTCCGATTACAAGGAAACCCGGCCGCAGATGCGGGTGAACATTGACCGCCAGCGTGCGGCCGATCTCGGCGTGCCGGTCACCGCGATCGGTTCGGCGCTGGAAACCATGATGGGCTCGCGTCGCGTCACCACCTTCGTCGACAACGGCGAGGAGTACGACGTGCTGGTGCAGGCCGGTCGCGATGGTCGTGCCAGCCCGGCCGACCTGGCCGCGATCCGCGTGCGCGCCAACTCCGGCGAGCTGGTGCCGCTGTCCAACCTGGTCACGCTGAGTGAAGTGGCCGAGGCCGGCACCCTGAACCGCTTCAACCGACTGCGCTCGATCACCATCAGTGCCGGCCTGGCGCCCGGTTATCCGCTGGGCGAAGCCATTGCCTGGGCACAGAACGTAGCCCAGGAAGAGCTGCCGCAGTACGCGCAGGTGAACTGGAAGGGCGAATCGCGCGAGTACCAGAGCGCCGGCGGCGCGGTGCTGCTGACCTTCGCGATGGCGCTGCTGGTGGTGTACCTGGTGCTGGCGGCGCAGTTCGAGAGCTTCATCCATCCGCTCACCATCATGCTGACCGTGCCGCTGGGCGTACTCGGCGCGCTGGTCGGGTTGTGGGTGAGTGGCGGTACCGTGAACCTGTTCAGCCAGATCGGCATCGTGATGCTGGTCGGCCTTGCCGCGAAGAACGGCATCCTCATCGTCGAATTCGCCAACCAGCTGCGCGACGATGGGCGCAGCGTGCGCGAGGCGATCATCGAGTCGGCGATGGTGCGCCTGCGCCCGATCCTGATGACCTCGATCGCCACCGTGGTCGGCGCGATCCCGCTGGTGGTCGCCGGTGGTCCTGGTTCGGCCAGCCGTGGCACGATCGGCATCGTGATCATCTTCGGTGTGACCCTCTCGACCTTCCTGTCGCTGTTCGTGGTGCCGGCGTTCTACGCGCGGCTGGCGCCGTACACCCGTTCGCCGGAAGCGGTGAAGCGCGAGCTGGAGAAGCAGGAAGCGGAATCGCCGTCGGTGGGTGGTCATGCCTGACCGGCCTGTCGACGGGGTCGGATCCCTTTCCCAAGGGGAAAGGGCTCTGACCCCACCACTGCAGGGCGAAGGCTTCACTCTGCGCCCGTGGCAGCCCGGCGACCTGGAATCCCTGCTGCGCCACGCCAACGACGCCGAGGTGTCGCGCGGCCTGCGCGACCGCTTCCCGTATCCGTACACGCGCGAGGATGGCGAGGCCTTCCTCGCGGGCCGCGTACTGGCCCCCAGCACCCTGAACCTGGCCATCGAGATCGACGGCCAGGCCTGTGGCAGCGTCGGTGCCCAACAGGGGCTGGCCGAGCGTGGGCATACCGCCGAACTGGGTTACTGGCTGGGCCGGGCCTATTGGGGGCACGGCCTGATGACCCGCGTGGTCGGCCTGTTCGCCCCGTGGGTGATGGATGAGCTGCGCCTGTTCAGGCTGCAGGCCACCGTGGTCGACTTCAACCTCGGCTCGGCCCGGGTGCTGGAGAAGAACGGCTTCCAGGAAGAGGGCGTGGAGCGCTGTGCGGTCTACAAGCGCGGCGTGTTGCACGACCTGCGCCGTTTCGCCCGGGTGCGCACGCAGCTGCCCTGAACGGCCCGGGGTCAGATCCCTTTTCCAGTGGAAAAGGGATCTGACCCCTTCTCCGCTCTCCGGTCATGGCCCGGCGCGACCAATGGCGCTACCGCAGCGGCCTTCGATCAGGGAGAATCGACCGGTCCCCTCCAGCCGACGGGACGTCCTTACAACCCGCCGACTGGAGAGAGCGCGCGTGGAAGCAACCGTACACTTCATCAACAGCATCATCTGGAGCAAGGCACTGATCTTCGTGTGCCTGGGCGCCGGCCTGTTCTTCAGCCTGCGCACGCGCTTCATGCAGATCCGGGGGTTCCTCGAGATGTGCCGCCTCACCGTCAAGGGTGAGAAATCCGACGCCGGTGTGTCCTCGTTCCAGGCGCTGGCCATGTCGATGGCCGGCCGCATGGGTATCGGCAACATCGCCGGTGTGGCCACCGCCATCGCATTCGGCGGTCCCGGTGCGATCTTCTGGATGTGGGTGATGGGCTTCCTCGGCGCGTCCACCTCGTACGTGGAATGCACCCTGGCGCAGATCTACAAGACCAAGGACGCCGAAGGCCGCTATCGCGGTGGCCCGGCGTACTACATCGAAAAAGCCATGGGCCTGAAGTGGTACGCGCTGGCCTTCGCCATCGCCACGATCATCGCCGCAGGCTTCCTGATGCCGGGCGTGCAGGCCAACGCCATCGCCGACAGCATCATCAACGCCTGCCGTGGCACCGCGCTGTGCGGTCCGCTCGATGGCCAGGCCTTCGGCATGGAATCGGTGCAGGCGCTGAAGCTGGGGATCGGCATCGTGGTGGCGCTGCTGCTGGGCGTGGTGATCTTCGGTGGCGTCAAGCGCATCGCCAACTTCGCCGAGGTGGTGGTGCCGTTCATGGCCGCCGGTTTCATCCTGATGGCCATCATCATCATGATCATCAACTACGACCGCGTGCCGGAAATGTTCGGCATCATCTTCAAGAGCGCCTTCGGCACGCATGCCGCGTTCGGCGCGATGATGGGCCTGGCCGTGGAGTGGGGCATCAAGCGCGGCATCTACGCCAACGAAGCCGGCCAGGGCTCGGGCCCGCACGCGGCGGCCGCCTCGGAAGTCTCGCATCCGGCCAAGCAGGGCTATGTGCAGGCCTTCGCGATCTACTTCGACACCATGATGGTGTGCACCGCCACCGCGTTCCTGATCCTGGCCAGCGGTACCTACAACGTGTACTCGCCGGTGGAGGGCGCCGCGCCGATCTTCCAGGGCCTGGCCGGCATTCCGGAAGGCGCCGGTTACGCCCAGGCCGGCGTGGAAGCGGTGCTGCCGGGCTGGGGTTCGGCGTTCGTATCGGTGGCCATCTTCTTCTTCGCCTTCACCACCATCATGGCGTACTACTACATGGCCGAGACCAACCTCAGCTATGTGAACCACAACAGGAAGCGGCCGCTGACCGTGCTGCTGCTGCGCCTGGGCATCATCGGCATGGTGGTGTTCGGCGCGTTCCACAATGCCACCCTGGCCTGGGCGCTGGGCGACATCGGCGTCGGCCTGATGGCCTGGCTGAACATCATCGCCATCCTCATCATCCAGAAGCCGGCGATGCTGGCCCTGCGTGACTACGAACGACAGAAGAAGCTGGGCCTGGATCCGGTGTTCGACCCTGATGCCCTGGGCATCAAGAACGCCGATTTCTGGCGCCAGCGCAAGCAGGAGAGTGTGTAAGTGAACAACCCTTGGAACAACCGCCGCCCGTCCGCCCGTCCGCCGCGCGCAACGCCGTTGCCGCGCCCGGAGGTGCCGGCCACGGGCGGTGGTGGGCGCGGTGGCAGCGATGAGCTGCGTCTGTACGGCCTGAATGCCGTGCTGGCTGCGTTCGAAGCGCGGCCGCAGGCGCTGCGCAAGCTGTACCTGCTGGAAGCACGCATCCCGCGCCTGCAGCCGCTGTTGAAGTGGTGCGTTGCCAACCGCGTGGGCTACCGCGTGGTCGAGGATGGCGATCTGAACAAGCTCGCCGGCACCACCCATCACGAAGGGGTGGTGGCTGATGTGCTGCGTGCACCTGCACTGCCGCTGGCGCAGTGGCTGGAGCAGGTCGGCGAGGCCCCGGCGCTGGCACTGTGGCTCGATGGCGTGGGCAACCCGCACAACCTCGGCGCGATCCTGCGCTCGGCCGCGCACTTCGGTGCCAAGGCGCTGCTGTTGCCGGCCGGCAGCACGCTGGCCCTGTCCGGCGCCGCCGCGCGCGTTGCCGAAGGCGGTGCCGAAGCGGTGCCGCTGGTGCAGCTGCCGGAGACCGATCAGGCAATGGCGCAATTGCGCGCAGCCGGTTTCGGCCTGGCCG
Source organism: Stenotrophomonas sp. GD03777 (assembly GCF_029842485.1). Lineage (NCBI taxonomy): Bacteria > Pseudomonadati > Pseudomonadota > Gammaproteobacteria > Lysobacterales > Lysobacteraceae > Stenotrophomonas > Stenotrophomonas sp. GD03777. The sequence goes on along the minus strand of NZ_JAOCGL010000013.1, from coordinate 47,910 downwards.
CGACCCTGGTCGAGGGCGGTGATGACGTGTTCCGCAGCTCGCTGCCGGCCCGCCTGGTGTATGTGATGGGTGCCGAAGGCGAGGGCATGGACCGCAGCCTGGCGGGGGCGTGCGACCTGCAGGTCTCGATTCCCGGCAGCGGCGCGGTGGAGAGCCTGAACGTAGCCTCGGCCACGGCGGTACTGCTGGCGCAATGGGCCAGCCGTCGCGGCTGATCCGACCCCAGCGGCTCGCCATGTTCGGGGTCGGATCCCTTGCCGCAGGCGAGGGCTCTGACCCCTTCCGGGGCCGGCAATTGCGTCAAGCACGCATGATGTTTTGAAAGTTTCCTTATTGGTCAGCCGCTTCTGGCGACGCAGGGTGGAATTCCATCCCATGCTGTCCAGGAGTGGCTGTCATGCATCATCCTCGCCGTACCCTCGTCGCATTGCTGGTGCTGGCCAACGTCCTTGCCAGTGCCCACGCAGCGGCTGACGAACGCAGTCTTGACGGTGTCAACTTCACCGGCCCGCTGATCACCCCCAATCCGGCCGGCCTGCCGCAGGGCAACTGGTACATCGAACCCTATCTGGTGCGGATCGACAGTCGCGATCATTACGACGATGGCGGCCATCGCCGCCGCAGTGGGCAACGTAGCGGTGCATGGGCCACGGTGGTGCCGATCATCTATGGCTTCAGCGACCGGGTGATGGGCCAGGTCAATCTCAGTGCATCGCGCTCGGAGTCCGGCGGTGCGCGCAGCAGCGGCTTCCGTGCCGGTGACACCACCGCGCGGCTGCAGTACCTGCTGCAGGCGCCGAATGCCGATGGCACCCGTCCGGCCATCTCGGTCGCGCTGGTGCAGCGTTTCAGCACCGGCAGCCACGATCGCATCGCCGGCAATCCGCTCGATGCGCAGGGCGACGGCGTTCAGCGCACCACTGCAGCGCTGGGCGTGCAGCAGGTCGTGTGGCTGGGCAATGACCGCCCCGTGCGCTGGCGTGCCCAGCTCAGTGCCGGGCCGGCACCGTCGCGCACCGCCATATCCGGCACCAGCGTCTACGGCACCGATGACAGCTTCCAGGGACATATCTCCCGCGGGTCGGTGCTGGGCCTGTCGGTCGGCGCCGAGTACAGCTTCAATTCGCGTTGGGTGGGCGTGATGGAGGTGGCCGCCAGCCGCGAGACAGGCCAGCGCCTCAGCGGCTTCGCACGCAACAGCAGCGGTGCGATCGAACGGATCGAAGAGCATCGCCCGGCCAGCCGCAGCGTCACCCTGGCGCCGGCCGTGGAGTACCACTTCAGCCCGACGCTGGGCCTGATCGCCGGCGTGGAGTTCAGCGTGGCGGGCCGCAACACCAGCCATATCGTCAGCCCCCAGATTGCCTTGGGCATGTTCTTCTGAGGGGCCGCCGATGAACATCGAATCCATCGTCAACACGATCCTTGGCGTCGTCTGGAGTCCCTACCTGGTGGTGCTGTGCCTGCTCACCGGCCTGTACTTCAGCGTGCGCACGCGCTTCATCCAGTTGCGTGCGTTGCCGGACATGCTGCGCCTGATGTTCCGCCATGAGCGCTCCGATGCCGGCGTGTCGCCGTTCCAGGCGTTGTCCATTTCGCTGTCAAGCCGCGTGGGCGTCGGCAACATCGCCGGCGTCGCCATGGCCATCGCCTTCGGCGGCCCCGGCGCGATCTTCTGGATGTGGATCGTCGCCTTCCTTGGCGCATCCAGTGCCTTCATCGAATCCACGCTCGCGCAGATCTACAAGGATCGCGACGGCAAGGGGCAGTACCGGGGCGGCCCGGCGTATTACATCGAAAAAGGCCTCGGCCAACGCTGGTATGCAGTGCTGTTCGCACTGGTGACGGTGCTGGCGGGCGCGATGCTGGCTGGCACCCAGTCCAATGCGATCACCAGCGCGGTGAACGAAGCCTGGGACGTCCCGGTGATGACCACCACCGCGGTTCTGCTGGTGGTGCTGGGTGCCATCCTCATCGGCGGTGTGCGGCGCATTGCGCGCGTGGCCGAATGGGTGGTGCCGCTGATGGCCGTGGCCTACCTGCTGGTTGCGGCGCTGGTGATGGTGCTCAACGCGGAAAAGGTGCCGGAGGTGATCATGCTGGTGCTGCGCAGTGCATTCGGCGTGGACGCAGCGTTCGGCGCGATGATCGGTACCGCTATCCAGTGGGGCGTGCGTCGCGGCGTGCTGTCCAACGAGGCCGGCATGGGCAGTGGTGCGCATCCGGCCGCCGCCGCGGAAGTCTCGCATCCGGTCAAGCAGGGCCTGGTGCAGTCGTTCTCGGTCTACATCGACACGATGGTGGTGTGCAGTGCGACCGCCTTCCTGATCCTGTCCACCGGCCTGTACAACGTCTACGACCCCGCGGTGAACGGCATTCCGGATGAGGCGCGCCTGTTACTGGGCAATCTGCCGGGTGTCGAGGCCGGGCCACGCTTCGTGCAGCATGCGGTGGAATCCGCGCTCCCGGGCTTCGGCCGTTCGTTCGTAGCGCTGGCGATCCTGCCGTTCGCGTTCACCACCATCCTCGCGCTGTACTACATGGCCGAGACCAACGTCAGTTATCTGTGCCGCGATCGGCCGACGCCGTGGGTGATGGGCAGCTTCCAGCTGCTGTTCCTGGCAGCGACCGGGTACTCGGCGGTGAACAGTGCAACGGTGGCCTGGTCGCTGGGTGACATCGGCGTCGGCCTGATGAGCTGGTTGAACATCATCGCCATCCTGCTGCTGCAGAAACCGGCCTTGGCGGCGCTGCGTGACTACGAGCAGCATCGCCAGGCCGGCAAGGATCCGCTGTTCAACCCGAAACTGCTGGGCGTGCGCAACACCAGCGTGTGGGAAGGCTGACAGGATCGGGGTCAGAGCCCTCGCCAAGGGCGAGGGCTCTGATCCACGCCATTGCCCGGTGGGTGCGAACCGCGGTTCGCACCACTTTTCCCGCTGCGCTCGCCGGGCATGGCCCGACGCTACAGCATCATTCGTTCGGCGGCGTGGTCGCCTTGGCCTCGCTGCCGAAGCTGCCATCCGCTTCCGCCGCCAGGTAGGCGAACACGGTGTACGCGGCTACGTTCTGCGCCAGTGCCTTCGGGTCGATCTTGTCCAGCGTGTCGTCGGCGGTGTGGTGCAGGTGGAAGTAGTCCGAGCCATCCTGCGCCAGCCACGCCCACGCACCGCCCTTGGCGGCCAGTGGGCCGACGTCCGGGCCCGGGCCACCCTTGTCGGCCTGGTACTCGATGCCCAGCGGCTTCATCACTTCGGCAATCTGCTTCGTCGCTTCACGCGAGCCGTCCGGATTCGGCGAACCGGTATTGAAGGCGTAGATGCGGCCTGCGCCGAAATCGCTCTCGGCGGCCAGCTGGTGCAGGGCCACGTCCTTCGCGTGCGCTTCGGCATAGGCCTTGCCGCCATACAGCCCCTGTTCCTCATTGGCGAAGGCGATCACGCGGATGGTGCGCTTCGGTGCCTGCTTGAGCTGGCCGATCAGGTGGCCGGCGGCCATGGTGATGCCCACGCCCGCGCCGTCATCCACCGCGCCAGTGCCCAGGTCCCACGAATCCAGGTGACCGCCGATCACCACCACTTCCTTCGGCAGGCTGCGGCCGGTGATCTCGCCGATCACGTTGTAGGAGGTGGCGGTGCCATCCCAACCGCAATCCAATGCCATCTTCACCGTGGTGCTGCCACGCGCCAGCAGGCGGGCCAGCTGGTCGGCATCGGGCACCGACAGCGCGGCCGACGGCACTGGGGTCAGGCCCTCATCGAAACGGGTGATGCCGGTGTGCGGCACGCGGTGCGAGTCGGTACCGGCCGAGCGCATGAGGAAACCGACCGCGCCCTTGCGGATCGCTTCGGACGGCCCCTTGCTGCGGATCGCACCGCCGCGGCCGTAATCGCGGCCATCGCGGAACGGCAGCATCTGGTAATCGACGAAGGCGATCTTGCCCTTCAGCGAACCCGCCGGTGCGGCCTGCAGCGCGGCCAGGTCGGCGAAGCGCACCACCTCGGCTTCCACGGTGCCGCCTGGGCTGCCGCCCAGCGCAGTGATCTGCAGCGGCTGCGGGTTCCTGCCGGTCACGGCGGCGTGTTCACTGCGCCGCTCCCACTTCGGGAATGTCACCGGCTCCTTCCACACCTTGTCGAAACCGAGGGCCTTGAACTTGGCTTCGGCCCAGGCCACGGCGCGGGCGTCGGCTTCGCTGCCGGCGATGCGCGGACCGATCTCGGTGGTGAGCGACTCGACCACCTTCCAGCCGGTGTCATCGGCCAGCGCCTGGTCGCGCAGCTGTGCGGCGGTGGCCAGCGACGCCGGGGGCAGGGTAGTGGTGTGCGGCGCCGCGAAGGCCGGGGCGGCCAGCAGGGCGAGGGAGGATGCGATGGCAAGGACGCGGCGACGCATGGACAACTCCGGGAAGGGACCTAAGCCTTGGAGCTTAACAGTCGTTCAGCCCGGCGCATGGGCGGGAGGTCATGGCTGGCGCGAACGCTGTTTTCCGCCATGACCGGCAAAGCGAAAGCCCCGCCAGGACGGGGCTTTCGCCTGCTTCTGTAGAGCCGAGCCAATGCTCGGCTGCCTTTTGCAGATCAGCCGAGCGTGGGCTCGGCTCTACAGGTGGGAGGGGCGCCCATAGGCGCCCGATACCTCATTTCTTCAGGCTGTCGCGGATCTCGCGCAGCAGCACCACTTCTTCGGCCGGCGCCGCCGGGGCAGCTTCCTTCTTCCGCGACAGCCGGTTGATCGCCTTGACCACGATGAAGATCGCGAAAGCCACGATCACGAACTGGATGACGGTGTTGATGAAGTCGCCGTAGCCAACCACCACCGCCGGGATCTCCTTGCCATCCGGTCCGAGCCGGGCTGGCGACAACGTCCAGGCCAGGCTGGAGAAATCCACGCGCCCGATCAAGTAGCCCAGCGGCGGCATGATGATCTTCTCGACCAGCGCCGTCACGATCTTGCCGAAGGCCGCGCCGATCACCACGCCGACGGCGAGGTCAATGACGTTGCCGCGCATGGCGAATTCCTTGAACTCGGTGAGCATTCCCATTGTTGTTTTTCTCCGGTGGGGAAGTGGACAGCGCGCAGGGTAGCGCAGGTGATGTCAGCCGGCGATCACGCCGTGGCGCTCGGCCACGTTTTCAAGGCGGGCACTGAAGCGGTCGCCGGGCTTCAACGCAGCCACCCCGGACGGGGTGCCCATGAACACCAGGTCGCCGGCACGCAGCTGCCACAGCTTGGACAGCTCATGCAGGATCTCCGGCACGTTCCAGATCATCTGGTCGAGCAGTGCCTGCTGGCGCACTTCGCCGTTGACCTCCAGCGACAGGTTCAGCGCGGCCAGGTCGCCGACTTCCTCGGCGTGGACGATTTCGCTGATCGGCGCGGAGGCGTCGAAGCCCTTGGCCGCGTCCCACGGGTGGCCCTTGTCCTTGGCCGCGGCCTGCAGGTCGCGGCGGGTCAGGTCCAGGCCGACGGCGTAACCATAGACCAGCGCATCGGCGTCGGCCACGGCCAGCTCGCCGGTGGGCGCATCGCGCCCGATCGCCACCACCAGTTCCACTTCGTGGTGCAGGTTGGCGGTTGCCGGCGGGTAGGGGATGGCATCGTCGTGGCCGACCACGATCGCATCGGCCGGCTTGCTGAAGAACATCGGGCGGCCGCGGTCATCGGCGGCCGGCACCGCCGCGCCCATTTCGCGGGCGTGGTCGGCGAAATTGCGGCCGACGCAGTAGATGCGGTGCACGGGGAAGCTGCCGCCACCGGCTACCGGTACACGCGGCAGGGCTACGGCAGGGATCACATCGGAGACATCGGACATGCGGGCATCCAGGAAGGGCGTGCCCGCAGTCTAGAACGCATGGCGCCCGCCGTCAGCGGGCGCGGAAGGCCTGGATCAGCGCGAGGCCGGCAACACCGGCTTGCGCACCACGCGATACTCGCCTTCAACCACGGTCGGGTCAACCGGACGCGCAACGCCCGGCTTGCGCGAAGCCAGCAGCTTCCACGCCAGGCCGACCAGGATCATCGCCGCGCCAACGAACACACCGATGAACACCATCGCCGCCAGGATCGCCAGGCCAAGCAGGCCCACGGCGACGCGCACCAGCGGATGACGCGGCTTACGCGGCGCGAACAGGGTGCGGAACTGGTTGAAGGCGGATGCGCGATTGAACATGGCGGCTCGATAGGCTGGGATCAGCGAAAACAGAGTATCGGGACGCGCCACTGTCATTGAGTGAAAAACTCGTTAAATATAGCCTGTGCTTATTACGGATCAATGACTTGTGTTCATGTCGCAGCCAGTCACCTGAGCAGGCATGCGACAATTCCGGTTTACCGTCCGAGCCTTCGCCATGACTATCGCTGCTGCCCTGATCGCCCTTGATGCCATTGCCGATGGCGCGTTTGCCGAGGTCGAAGCGGTGGTCGATGGCGATGCCGAATCGCTGGTGCTGTACCGCGACGGCGCGCAGGTGCGCGCGTTCCTGAACATCTGCCCGCACGCTGGCCGCCGCCTGGACTGGGCCCCAGGCCAGTTCCTGAAGAGCCGTGAGGGCCACCTGGTATGCGCCGCGCATGGCGCCTCGTTCACGCTGGACAGCGGCGACTGCATCGCCGGCCCGTGCAAGGGTGACCGCCTGCGTACGGTGCCGGTGGACGTACGCGACGGGCTGGTCTACCTGGCCTGAGGCCAGCTGGGGGTCGGAGCCGTTTTCCGCAGGAAAACGGCTCTGACCCCATCAAGCCAGGAGCAGTCGAGCATGGCTCGACGCTACAAAAGGCATCCACGCATGGCGTGGATCTACTGTAGATCCCATCCCTCAGAACATCAGGTTGATCATCAGCACCACCACGCAGGTGTAGATCAGCGACAGCGGGCCGCCGACCCGCCACATCTCGCGCGGGGTGTAGTTGGCCGGGCCAGTGATCATCGAGATCACCGGGTTGGAGGCCGTCATCAGGTTGTTGGACGCCGACAGCGCCACGATCAGCGCGAACGCGGTCGGGTTGCCCCCCGCCGCCAGTGCCAGGTTCACCGCGATCGGCACCATCACGATGGTCGCACCCACATGGCTGATCACCAGCGAGAACGCCGTGGTCAGCAGCGCCAGCGCCACCTCCAGCACCCACACCGGAATGCCGGTCGGCAGCTTGTCGATGGTATGGCCGGCCACCCACGCGGCCGCACCGCTGGAGTCCATCGCCCAGCCGAGCGGAATCAGCCCGGCCATCATGAACACCGTCTTCCAGTTGATCGAGGCATACGCCTCGTCCATACGCAGCACGCCGGTCAGCAGCATGCCGGCCACGCCGGTCATCAGCGTCAGCGCCACCGGCAGCTTGCTGGTCAGCGCGATCAGGATGGTCAGCGCGAAGATCGCCATCGCAATCTTGAACTTGTGCGGGCGCTGCTCGCCGGTCGGATAGTCGGTCACCACCACGAAGTCGCGGCTGCGCGCGGCTTGCGCCAGGTCGGTCCAGATGCTGTGGAACACCAGCATGTCGCCGGCGCGCAGCTGCACGTCGCGCACGTCCTCGCGGATCACCTGCTTGTCGCGGTTGATCGCCAGCAGGCTGATGCCGCGCTCCTTGCGAAGTCGCAGATCGGCCGCACTCTTGCCGATCACGTTCGAGGTCGGTGGCACCACTGCCTCGGAAATGCCGGCGCGGCTGGGGTTGAACAGGTCACCCAGGTGCTTCAGGCGCGAGGACATGCGCAGGAACTGGTTCTGCGCGAAGTCGCTGATCTGCTGGCGCGGTCCCATCGCACCGAGCACACTGCCGACCCAGATGCGCATCTCCGCCGGCGGTGCCAGGCGGGTGTCGTTGCCGGTCTTCAGGGCCAGCAGCAGTGGCGCATCGTGCAGGGTCTCGGCCTCGCCCAGGGTCATGCCCACCAGCGGGCTCTCGGCGGTCACCACCAGCTCGAACACATCGCCTTCGATGCCATAGGTCTTGGCGAAGTAGCTCTCGGTGCGCGCCGGGGTGACCCCGTCATTGACCAGGCTTTCCTCTTCGATCAGCTTGCGGTCGCCGTAGTAGCGGAAGTACAGCAACGAAGCGATCAGCAACGCCACACCGATCGGCAGCGGCGCGAACATGCGCAGCGGCTCGATGGTGGCCAGGCCGGAGGGAAGGTTGTTGTTGGCCGAGGCCAGCAGATCGTTCAGCAGGATCAGCGGCGAATTGCCGACCATGGTCAGTGCACCGCCCATCACGATCGCCGCCGAGATCGGCAGCAGCAGGCGCTGCATCGTCAGCCCGGTGCGCGCTGCCAGTCGTGAGGCAACCGGCAGATACAACGCCATCACCGACGGGTTCTGCATGAAGGAGGAGTTCAGGCCGGCGATGGCGGTGGTCATCATCAGCAGCCGTTGCTCGACACCGTGGCCGCGCCGCAGCAGCCAGGCCGCCAGCCGGTTCAGCGCCCCGGTGCGGTCCAGGCCCGCACCGAGGATGGTGGTGGCGATGATGCTCATCACCGCGTTACCGGAGAAACCGCCGAAGATCTCCTCCGGCGCGATCAGCCCGGTGACACCAAGCACCACCAGCACCACCAGCGCGACCACGTCGGCGCGGATGCGCTCGAACAGGAACATCGCCATCGTGAAGCCGACCAGCCCGAGCACGAGCTTCATGTCGTTGGTCAGCGTCAGCGCGGTATCCATGTGGGGCGCGGCGTCCTCAGGCGATCGTCAGGTGCGGTCGTACAGCAGGTCCCAGACGCCGTGGCCCAGCTTCTGGCCGCGGGTCTCGAAGTGCGTCTGCGGGCGCCAGTCCGGGCGCGGCACGCTGCCCCGCGGGCCGGCGCGGTTGACCAGCCCGGCGGTTGCGTCGAGCACGTCCCACATCTGCTCGGCGTAGTCTTCCCAGTCGGTCGCGCAGTGCAGGCGGCCCCCCGGGCGCAGCTTGCGCACCAGCAGTTCGGCGAATGCCGGCTGCAGCAGGCGGCGCTTGTTGTGGCGCTTCTTGTGCCACGGGTCCGGGAAGTAGATGCGCACTTCATCGAGTGCGCCGTCAGCGATCTCGTTCTGCAGCACTTCCACCGCGTCGTGGTGGTACAGGCGCACGTGGTCGGCATCGTCCTCGGCCAGCGCGTTCAGCAGCCGGCCCACGCCCGGGGCGTGCACCTCGATGCCGATGTAGTCGCGCGATGGGTCGTGCTGGGCCGCGAAGCGCAGCGCGGCACCGTTGCCGAAGCCGATCTCCAGCACCTTGTGTGCCGGGCGGCCGAAGGTGGCGTCCAGGTCGCGCGGCTGGCCGTTGTAATCGATGCCGAAGCGCGGCCAGCGTTCGTCGAACGCGCGCTGCTGGGCGGGGGTGAAGCGACCCTGGCGCAATACGAAGCTGCGCACCTCGCGGCGGCCCTCGCTCACGGTGAAGGGCTTGGGCGGGGCCTTGGAACCGGCGCTGTCAAAAGGATTGGTCATCAGCCGATCAGCCCGTCCACCGGCGAGGAGGCGCTGGCGTAGCGCTTGCGCGGGATGCGCCCGGCCAGGAAGGCCTCGCGGCCGGCCTCGACCGCCTTGCGCATCGCGCTGGCCATCAGCACCGGGCTGCGCGCACCGGCAATGGCGGTGTTCATCAGCACGCCGTCGCAGCCCAGCTCCATCGCGATCGCCGCGTCCGACGCGGTACCCACGCCGGCATCAACGATGATCGGGACCTTGGCGTCTTCGATGATCTGCAGCAGGTTGTACTTGTTCTGGATGCCCAGGCCCGAACCGATCGGCGCGGCCAGCGGCATCACCGCAGCGCAGCCGATCTCTTCCAGGCGCTTGGCCAGGATCGGGTCGTCGGAGGTATAGACCATCACCTCGAAACCGTCCTTGACCAGCTGCTCGGCGGCCTTCAGGGTCTGCATCACGTCCGGGTACAGGGTCTTCTGGTCGCCGAGCACTTCCAGCTTGGTCAGGTTGTGGCCGTCCAGCAGCTCACGGGCCAGGCGGCACGTACGCACCGCGTCCTCGGCGGTGTAGCAGCCGGCGGTGTTGGGCAGGATGGTGAAGCGCTCCGGCGACAGCACGTCCAGCAGGTTCGGCTCGCCCGGGTTCTGCCCGATGTTGGTGCGGCGGATGGCCACGGTGACGATCTGGGCACCAGCGGCCTCGGTCGCCAGGCGGGTTTCTTCCAGGTCCTTGAACTTGCCGGTGCCGGTCAGCAGCCGCGAGCCATAGGTCTTGCCGGCGATTACCAGCGAATCGGGGGAGACATGAACGTTCATGGCGCAATTATCGCTTATCCGCCTGAAGATGGGGTCACGTAGAGGGCGGGGTCGAGCGTGGGGTCAGATCCCTTTGCCACCGGCAAAGGGATCTGACCCCTGAACACCCGCGCAGCCTCAGCCCCCACCCAGCGCGTGCACGATCTCCACCACGTCGCCCTCGGCCAGGACGTGCTCGCCATGGCGGCTGCGGCTGACGATCTCGCCGTTGACCTCGACCGCGACCCGGCGTTGCAGCAACTGCTCGGCCTGCAGCAGATCGTGGAGGGTCGCCGAGGCGGGCAGGGTACGGGGTTCGCCGTTGAGCTGGATGTTCATCGCCGCATTGTCGCCTACGGCCTGCGCGGATCGGAACCCTTGCAAATTGCCTCGGCCGCCAGCCCCGGCACAGCGTTGTCCGACGCTGCCGGGCGACAATCCATGCGGCGGCGCAGCGTGAGCAAAACGCGGCGCAGTGAAACCATTCACCGTGCGCCGGCGTACGTCCGCCGGGTCCTCAACGATATCCCCACAGGAGTTTCTTACATGCTGCTCAGCAAACGCCCGATCCGCTCCCTGATGGCGGCCGCGATCGCGCTGGCCGCGGTTCCGGCCATGGCAGGCGAATCCCCGTATTCCAAGGCCGTGTTCTTCGGCGACAGCCTGACCGATGCCGGCTATTTCCGCCCGCTGCTGCCGGCCGATGTGCGTCCGGTCACCGGCCAGTTCACCACCAACCCGGGTTGGGTGTGGTCGCAGCAGGTCGCCAACTACTATGGCCTCAATGGCGCCGCCAACGGCAACGGCCAGAGCGGTGACAACTATGCAGTCGGCGGTGCCCGCGTGTCGGTGGACGAGGCCGGTGGCCTGGGCGTGATTCCGTCGCTGAAGTCGCAAGCAACCCGCTACCTTGCCGCGAACGGTGGCAAGGCTGACGGCAACGCCCTGTACACCGTATGGGGAGGGGCCAATGATCTGTTCGCGGCCACCCGTGCGGCGGCAGGTGGCGCGTCGCAGGCCCAGGTGCAGGGCATCATCGGCGCAGCGGTCACCGACCAGATCGCGCTGGTGGGTGCGCTGAAGCAGGCCGGCGCCCAGTACGTGCTGGTACCGAACCTGCCGGATGTGGGCATCACCCCACAGTTCCGCGGCCCCAATGCCGCCGCCGCCACCGCACTGTCGGCCGGCTACAACAAGGCCCTGTACGGTGGCCTGAAGCAGGCGGGCATCGAGTTCATTCCGCTCGATACCTTCAGCATCCTGCGTGAAGTGACCGCCAACCCGGGCATGTACGGCTTCACCAACGTCACCAGCACCGCCTGCAAGATCGATCCGGCCAACTCGACGCAGAGCATCCTGACCTGCAACCCGACCAGCTACGTCAGCCCGGATGCGGCCAACACCTACCTGTTCGCCGATGGCGTGCACCCGACCACCGCCGGCCATCAGCTGCTGGGCCAGTACGCAGTCTCGGTGCTGGAAGCGCCGCGCCTGCAGCAGGTGCTGAGCCACTCGGCGCAGACCATCGGCCGCTCGCGCGCCGACCAGGTCAGCATGCACCTGGGCGGCCGTCCGGCTGACGGCCTGTCCTGGTGGGGGGGCGTGCGCGGTGACCTGCAGCGCTACGACCACGCCGACCTGTACGACGGGCTGGCCCCGGCCGGCCTGTTCGGTATCGACTGGGCACGCGACGGCATGGTGTTCGGCGGCTTCGCCGGTTTCGGTCGCCTCAACGCCGACTTCGGCAACAACCGTGGCGACTTCACCCAGAAGGACACCTCGGCCGGTCTGTTCGCTGGCTGGTACGGCGACCGCATCTGGGTGAACGGTCAGGTCAGCTACACCTGGCTGTCCTATGACGTGAACCGCAAGGTCCAGCTGGGCCCGGCCACTCGTGAGCATGGTGGTTCGCCGGACGGCAGCAACCTGACCGCCGCCCTGAACGCCGGTTACGAGTTCGGCACCGAAGGCGGCTTCCGTCACGGCCCGATCGCTTCGGTGATCTGGCAGAAGGTGAAGATCGACGGTTACACCGAAAGCGCCGCGGCCGGCACGCTGGCAACCGCGCTGGGCTACGACCGCCAGAATGTCGATTCGACCGTCGGCCGCATCGGCTGGCAGGCCCGCTTCGATGGCGGCACCCTCAAGCCGTACGCGCAGGTGACCTACGACCACGAGTTCGAGGACACCAAGCAGGCCAGCGCCTGGCTGCAGACCCTGCCGGAACTGGGCAGCTACCGCGTGCCGGGCCTGAAGTTCGACAAGAACTACGCCACCGTCGTGCTGGGTGCCCGCACCGAACTGTTCGGCCTGCAGAGCAACTTCGGCCTGAGCGCGTCGACCGGCCAGAAGCGCGCGCAGGACGCCACCCTGTTCGCCAACTTCAGCGGCACGTTCTAAGCAGCAACCGCCGGGGTCGGATCCCTTTCCGCGAGGAAAGGGCTCTGACCCCTCGCGGATGCGGTGGCCGCCATTGCGCAACACCGGGCCAACCGCATAGACTTTCACCGCGCACTGCGGGCGTAGCTCAATGGTAGAGCTGTAGCTTCCCAAGCTACTGACGTGGGTTCGATTCCCATCGCCCGCTCCATTTGTCACGTGATCTGCGCTTAAGTTGTTGATAGCGCACGTGTGAACTGGCAGAAGAACGAATGCTCAAACGACCTGTTTAGGTATCGTTCGAGGTATCGTTTTTGCCCAAGCCGCTGCTTCTTGCTCGTCCCAGTGGGCTATACGCCCGCTTTCTTGTGCCCATCGATCTGCGTGGCGCCGTCGGTTCGCGTTTCCTCGTTCGTCCTCTCCATGAGCCTGCCGGCGATAGGGCACGGCTGGTGGCCGCCTGCATGGGCGTGGCACTCTCTCAGGCATTCGAAGCGATACGCCAGGGGGACGCGGTGGATCTGAAGAAGGCACTGGAAGCGGCACGCGCTGCTGGGCGCAGGGACCTGATCATCAGAGGCATGACCCTGCGCAACGGAACACATGTTGCTGAGGCTCAGCTGGAAACACTCCAGGACGTGGAGATGCTGGAGCGGCTGATGGGCCAAGTGGCGGAGAAGGATCCGCTGGCTGCTGCGGTGGCCGGCTACCCTCCTCAGGTGCCCACGTCGGCTGCGGCCCCGTCAGGACCACTGCTCTCCGCCTGCATCGACAAGCATCTGGCCAGCTTGGGAAAGCTGGCGCCGAAGACCATCATCGAAAGTCGGCACAGCCTGCGAATTCTGTTGGGCCTTGTTGGGGACATTCCTGTCGCCACACTGGACGCTGACCACGTGCAGGCCTTCATGGACGCAGTGGAGCATTGGCCCAGAAACGCAACCAAGAACAAGTTGTATCGCGACCTAAGTGTGCCTCAGGTGCTTGCGCTGTCGAAACGCAACGCAGAGAAGCCGCCGGCCAGTGCGACGCTCAACAAGCATTGGGACAGATTGGGGGTGTTTATTTCGCACCTGCGCAAGCAGCGGCTTCTACAGCTTGACCCGATGGAGGGCGTCGCCTCACCGTCGGAACGGCGGGGAGTGGAGGAGCCGGAAACGGGTCGCCCGTTCACGCATGACGAACTGAAGGTGGTATTCGGGGCAGGTTTCTTGCGCTGGGCCTCGAAGTATCCGCACCGCTTCTGGGGGCCGATACTGGCCTCTACAGCGGCGCGCGCGTGAACGAGGTGGCGCAGCTGCGCGCAGCAGATGTGATGCATGTGGATGGGGTTGCCGGCTTCCTGGTCACAACTCGGGGAGAAGGAAACAAGGTCAAGAACACGAGCTCACTGCGGTTTGTTCCATTGGCTCAACCGGTGCTGGATGCAGGTTTCCTCCATTTCGTAGATGAGGTGCGAGCGTCCGGCGTGGATCGCCTTTTCCCGGACCTTCCCAACAGCACAGGACTGGGCTTTGGGCGTCAGCTGTCACGTCAGTTTTCGACCTACATCAAGCGGCAAGGCGTCACCGAAGAGGGCATGGGATTTCATGCCTTTAGGCATTACTTCATCACCCACACGGATCGAGCGCTGCTGGCCACCGGCATGGAGGTCAGTGCCAGGGACGTGGCCATTGGCCGCATCACCGGACATGGCAAACCGCCCAAATCGGTCTTGCGAAAAGTCTACGTGGACAACAGCGGGTTGGCCGTGCCAGCGGCAGTTCAGCCAGAGACCTTGCCTCTGCGGGTGGAGACGTTGGCGATGTTCAATCCGCCGGTGACCCTGCCGTCGCATGTGCCGGGTCAATTTGGGGAGAACTTGCAACGGGCCGCTACGGAAGCCAAGCGAATTGCGCGAGAGGCAAAAAGAAACAAAACATCCGCATGACTGCCGCGGCTGGGATGGCGTTGGCCCGGCAAGACGTGGAAGCCGATGAGGCGCGGTTTCCACTCACTTCGAAAGCAGAAGTTCAGCCTCTCGGACGCGCAGGCATACCGTCCGAGTTGCGGGTCCAGGTGGTTGAGCGAGCTGACGACGAGCACCAAGCCACGTATAGCCGCGAATTCACCGTCCAAGAAGATCTGCATGGCCCGGGCGTGAACACCCCTGGGCTGGCAGTGCTGGACTTCAACTTGAACCTACCGGTTCTCAAGGCACTCCTGTCCGAAGGTGCTCCGCGAAAGCGCGCGAAAGCAAAGCCCGAGCACGCTCCAGCCTGAGGCGGCAGGAGCAGGGCAAGAGTTTGGCTTCCGTCGGAGCTGGCCAGACGAGGCATTGGTCGGCCCGCTGCGAAGTCACAGGTGCATCAAGCAACACAGTGGCCCGAGGCAGCCTCGGCTGCGGACAGCCCGTGAACATATATTGTTATGTCATAACATTTCAAGTGGCCTCAGTTGGATTGTGCGGAAGGGCCGTCACAGTCTTGAATGAAAGCGCCTGCTGGGTGCACCAATGTGAACCACGAAGGCCACAGCGCGTCGCTGACGAAGCTCCGGCGCATCGAGATTATTGGTTAACTCGATGCCGCCACGCTTGGTCTCGAGGCGAATTCGCAACTCTCATTACTCCGACAGCATCGCAATGGAGGCTATATGCGTGATCTTAGTCAATTGGAACTTGCAGAAGTGTCAGGCGGTACGAAGGGCATCAACATTCAGATTGGTTCGAGCGAAGGAAGCCACGTCAGCGGAACTCTCCACAGCTTCATGGAGACCGCGTATATGTATGGAAGGGTTGCGCCCTTCAGTGGAATCGGCGCTGCTGGTCTAATCTACCATCACCTCATGGCTCAATGATCCAGAATGCCTGATCGGGCGCCAGCGTGAATACGAGGCCGAACCTCTGAGGCACAATTCAGAATGATGTAGGCGCGTTAGCTAAGGCCCAGGCCCAATTCCGGGCCTGGGCCCTCGGGAGAAAGTTCTTGCTCAGGAGAATCGCGCACTGGAGGCCTCGCCCCATAGCGGAGAACAAGATATTCGTAGCTGCAATTGCAACTGTGGGCGCCGGTGCGGCACTTGGAGTTCTGAAATACTTCGACGTTTTTGGATCAAGAGCGATCGTCGAACTTCTCGCCTTCGCGGTTTGTGTCTGGCTACTTCCCAATGAGCCGAGGAGAGAGTGGACTTTCCGGCTTGGCGCTGCCTTGGTGGCCATTGGGATCGCTGGAGGCGCGATTTGGGTTTACGTCGTTGGAATCCCTGCAATACCACATACAAAATTCATCCCCTTTAGCGAAATTCCAATCAATTTCTATGTTCTTGGCTTGATTTCGACCTGCATTATCGGACCTCTTTTCGAGGAGAAGGTAGTGAGACACCTGCTCTTTGATGGCGTATCTCACTACTTCGGGCGCGTATTGGGAACCATCATGGTTAGCGCGGCATTTGCTGCGGTTCACGTCGACGCCGTTATCTCGTCATTCCTATTTTCGATACTGCTATGCATTTTGGCCTATCCATTCAACCTGAGCATAACCCAGCTGGCTACAGTCCACGGCACAATAAATCTCACAATAACGCAGTGGGTCATATTCTACCCGACGCTCAGGGACTACGGAATTCAGTCGTGAGCACCAGCGGACCTTCCCATGCAGCGCCGTGCGTTCAAGCCAGCGACTCGCGCAGGCAAGCACGAATGTCAACGCGGAGGAGCCTTTGATTCAAATGACCAAGCACAGTGACGCCAGCATCCTTGCTTTCGCTCTTGTAGCAGCCTTTGCTTTTTTTGTAGCTGGCTACCATGGCGGGAAATACCTCGCAAAGCAAGAAGATTCTGATAAGCGATCGGAACAGTCTCAGTAGTTTGAATTCACGATTAAAGGGGTGGGGAGTTCTACCCCGTCCCTTCTCGCATCACGCGCAGTTCTGCAGAACCTCCAACAACTACCCTGTTCAATTCGCCATTTCTAGCGATAGAGAGATGCTATCTTATTGACGCCGTGATTCAATCCGAGGCAGCGGAATGCGGTCTTGCATGCTTAGCCATGGTCGCGTCGCATCATGGCAACAACATTGGACTGCGGGAACTCCGCCGCCGCCATGCCCTCTCACTTAAGGGCTCGACGCTTGCTCAAGTCATTGAAATTGGAGGCGCGCTCGGCTTTCGTTGCCGCCCACTACGCCTGGACTTGGAGCACCTGAGTCAACTTCAACTACCCTGCATTGCGCACTGGGACATCGACCACTTCGTTGTAATCAGCAAGGTCCGTCGAAATGGCGTGACCGTTCTGGATCCCGCCTTTGGCAAACGCAAGCTTTCTCTGGATGAGGTCTCGCGCCACTTCACCGGAATTGCGCTGGAGTTGCACCCAACTGCCGAGTTCCGTGCAGTCCCGCGCCCGCCGGCCGTCTCGCTCGCGCAGCTGACGGGGAAGATCGAGGGATTCTGGCGTGCTCTAAGCTTGCTGCTGCTTCTGTCCATTGCTCTTCAGGTGTTTGTTCTGATAGCACCATTCTTCATGCAATGGACCGTGGATCAGGCCCTCATTGCTCATGACAGGGACTTGCTGACTGTGCTGGGCACTGGGTTTGCCCTCGCGCTCCTGCTGCAGGTCTGCATCGGGCAGATCCGAGGCCGAGCGGTCATCTACCTATCAAACCGGCTCAACCTGCAATGGACCGGCAACGTCTTCCGGCACCTGTTGCGTTTGCCTCTGGACTTCTTTGAGAAGCGTCATCTGGGTGATGTCACCTCACGGATGGGGAGCGTCCAAGCCATACAGCGAACGCTAACAACCAGTTTCGTTGAAGCGTTCGTTGATGGCCTCATGGCGGTGGTGACGCTGGGAATGATGCTGCTCTACAACTGGAAGCTTGCGCTGGTTACGTTGATTGCAGTTGCTCTGTATGCAATCGCGCGTGCTTGTGCCTTCGCCCCGCTCAGGCGAGGCACAGAGAGGCAGTTGATCGCCGGGGCACGGCAGGAGAGCCACCTGCTCGAGTCCATCCGGGGGGTTCAATCGGTGAAAGTTGCTGGCCGAGAGTCCATTCGCCAGGCCGGCTACTTCAATCTCATGAACGAAACGGTCAACCATGACGTTTGGCTCGCAAAGTTTGGGTTGAGCTTCGGCGGAGCCAATCAATTATTGTTCGGCTTGGAGCGCATTGCGGTGGTTTGGCTGGGTGCACTACTGGCAATGGAAAACGTCTTCTCCGTCGGCATGCTGATTGCCTACCTCGCCTACAAGGACCAGTTTTCACAACGAGTGGGAGCCTTGATCGACAAGTGGGTGGAGTTCCGCATGCTCCGTCTTCACGGCGAACGGCTCTCCGACATTGTTCTTACCGAACCAGAGAACCTCGCTTCCAGCACCAGCGCTCTGTCGCCGGACGGCATCCGAATTGAGGTCGAAGGGCTTGGATTCCGCTACGCCCCCGGAGAGCCCTGGGTGCTGAGGAACTGTAGTTTTGTAGTGGATCCTGGTGAGTCAGTCGCCATCATCGGCCCATCTGGCTGCGGAAAGACCACGCTGATCAAGATTCTCCTCGGCCTTCTCCAGCCGACGGAAGGTGAGATCCGCATCGGAGGCGTGCCCTTGTCAAAGGTCAGCGTAAGCGAGTATCGCAGCATGATCGGCGCGGTGATGCAAGATGACCAGCTCTTCGCGGGAAGTGTCAGCGAGAACATCGCCTTCGAAGACGATCACCATGATGAATCCAGGGTGCGTGAAGCCGCAGAGTTGGCCGCTGTGCATGACGACATCGCAGCGATGCCCATGGGCTACAACAGCCTGATCGGCGACATGGGGGCGACCCTCTCTGGTGGTCAGAAGCAGCGGGTGATCCTTGCACGCGCCCTGTATCGCAAGCCCCAGTTGCTCTTCTTGGACGAGGCAACCAGCCATCTGGATGTTGAGCGGGAAAGGCTGGTGAATGAAGCCGTCCGACAACTTGAGCTGACCCGGGTGATCATCGCCCATCGGCCAGAGACCATCGCCAGTGCAGACCGGGTGCTGATCATGCACGCGGGCGCGGTAGCGCGCGAGTTGGTGCAGAACGCATCAAGCTCCGCGAAAGCCGCACGGGACGGCCTTGAGGGGGGCCTCGCATGAGCGGCCTCTTCCGCAAGGAAGCCATCGATGCCCAGCGACGAAGCTGGCTCGGTGGAGTGTCCCTGGCGCAACCGCTCCGTTTCTGGATTCTTGCGGTGTTCGCAGCGATGGCTGCCTCGGCCATCGTCGGCTTCCTCTACCTGGGCGAGTATTCACGCAGATCCAGGGTTATGGGCGAGCTTGTGCCTGATCTCGGGCTTTCCACCGTGGTCGCTCCGTCGGCTGGCGTGGTTGCGAGACTGGATGTCGAAGAAGGCGACCACGTCCGGCGCCAGGACGGGCTGCTGACGATCAATGTGCCGCGGGTCACCTCCTCAGGGCAGGATGCCGTGTCCACGTTGCTTGACGCACAGCGCTCCCGTATGGCCAGTGTGGAGGCGATGAGCGAGTTCCAGGACAGGCAGCTCGCGGCACAGCAGGAGGGAGCCAAGGCCCAACGCTCGGCGATGCTGCGCGAGCTTTCGCAGATTGAGGCAGAGATCCACACCCGCGGCGAGCAGGTGCGAATTGGTCGCGAGACCCTCGCCCGATTTCGGAGCGTCGAGGATGAGCGCTACGTAAGCCTGGTTCAGATCAACCAACAAGAGCAATCGATACTCGAGGCGGTCAACGCGCAACAAGCCCTTCAACGCCAAGCGACCTCGATTCGGCGGAACCTGGCTGAACTGGAGCAGCGGCTCGCAGAAATTCCCCATCAGAGGCTCTCCGCCAAGGCGGCCTCGGAACGTGATCTGGCTGCATTGAGCCAGGAGACCGTCCGGATGGAGGCCGACGGGGAGCTGCTGCTTCGCGCACCAGTAACTGGACTGGTAGCAAATCGACTCGTCGAGGCCGGCCAGGCGGTGCAGCCGGGCCAACCCATTCTCAGTCTACTTCCCAAGGGATCCGAGCTTCGAGCACAACTGCTGGTGCCCAGCTCGGCCATTGGGTTCGTCAAATCAGGCGACCGGGTTCTCCTGCGCTATCAAGCCTATCCTTACCAGAAGTTCGGTGCCCACGAAGGAACGGTCATCCGCATCTCTCGCAGCGCGTTGACAGGATCCCAGAAGGACGGCGATGCAAGGCAGTCCTTGTATCGGGTCCTGGTCTCGTTGGACCAACAAGGAGTGCTGGCATACGGGAAGATGGAGACGCTCCGCCCAGGCATGCAGCTTGAAGCCGATATCATGGGCGAGCGCCGCAAGCTCTACGAATGGCTGCTGGAGCCTCTCTACTCCGTGACTGGAAAACTGGGAGGCTAGTAGCGGGTGCTAGCGATGCTGTCCCGGAAGTCAAAATCGTTTGTTTACCGGAAGAGCAGCGGATAGACGACAACCGCGGTGCCAGCAGCGCTGGTCAGCACGCCCAGCACTTCGGCCTGCGCCGTAGCGGGCGGCGTTGAGCAAGCCGTTGGCGGCTTGGGTCAGGCGGCGTTGGTCGGCGGTCGTCATGCCCAGTGTTTAGCGCATTCTTGCCGATGCGCGAGGGCGGGCTGCGCAACAATTTTTGCCGGATCTGCTTATCCAGAACAGGAAAAGCCTAGGAAAGCCTTTCTGTAACTCCTAAAAGCTTTGCCAACGCCCCCCTGCTTTGCCCTTCAGCTGTCGGGTCCCCTCCGGGGCCCCTCCAGCCGAAGGGCAAAGTCTCCCCTAGGACCGGCACCGAATGGCGCCCGGGGATGACTTTGGCCCAGTGAGTTGGCCTCCTGCGGAGACCTCCAGCACTCAGGGCGCGGTGATAATCAGACGACACCGCTTCAACAGGTTCAGGCAGCCTGACTGCCCCGGCTCTGGGTCCTGTCACCAAGCTCTCGCCTGGCGTCTCTCCAGTGGGCTACCCCGCCCCCAGGCGCGTTCTTCCTGGGATAACTCCTAGCTGCATTCCATTGACCACAAACCCGCTGGTGGACGGACAGAGAAGGGGATACGCTCCCGGGCC
This sequence comes from Stenotrophomonas sp. GD03777, assembly GCF_029842485.1. Classification (NCBI taxonomy): domain Bacteria; kingdom Pseudomonadati; phylum Pseudomonadota; class Gammaproteobacteria; order Lysobacterales; family Lysobacteraceae; genus Stenotrophomonas; species Stenotrophomonas sp. GD03777. The sequence goes on along the minus strand of NZ_JAOCGL010000013.1, from coordinate 27,321 downwards.
AGATTGAGCACTCCCGGTTACCCCTCGACAGATGATCCACTTGGGTTGGCGCAAGTTGCAGGCCATACAGCGCCCTGTCCCCTTGCTTCAAAGCTCATGCGCTCCGGTGGCGGTCAACCCAAGCCCCGCAATGAGGCTCCCGTTCCTTGTGCATGACCCGGCTTGTTCCATCCGGGCACCGTGATACGGCTACCAACGGCCTTTGGGCTGGACAGACGGGGAGGAGAGAAGGAGGAGAGGCTTGCGGTCCATCCAAGGCTTGCTAATGTGTGCTCATGGTTCTGAGCCCAAGCCAGGGCACGCCGGATCAGATCGGCCACGTCTTTTTCCACCTGAGCCAGCCATAGGTTGGCCAGGTGGGCCGCTTGTTCGCTTTCCCTCGTTCCATTACCGGTGACCCGGGTGTGGACTTGTGGAGGCAGTTTGGCCGCTGCCTCTTTCCCCCGGTGACCGATCACCCGAGTGGTCCTTTTGGGCACTGAGGATCCGGCTTGGAGGGAAGCGGGTCGGATCTCATGTGCTGGAACGCCCGCCTTGGCTTTGGGGGTGTCTGGAACGAGAAGGGCTTCGGTCGCAGCCTAAAACCGCTGAGCCCCTGCTTTAGGGCGTTCAACCAAGGCGCGCGCATGCAGGGCTTGTTCGTCCACGGTTGCCAATCGGCCTTCGACGGCGGCCTTGGCTTTGATTTCCTCGAAGCGACGGGAGTGCTGGTTGAACCGCCGTTCCCCCGCCGTCTTCAAGCGATCGTTGCGTTTTGCACGAGGGAGGCGCTCCCCCCTTCGGCGGGCTTGCGTGACCGCTTTGCCTTCGTGCCTGGAGGGCAGACGGTCCAGCTTGGCGGCGGTGCAGAAATCGCCCGCTTCGATGGCGCTGCCTCGCTGGTCTCGCAGGCTGCGGTGGTCCACGCGTGCCGATTGGCAGGCATCGCTTAGGGCGCCGTTGATGCGCTCACCGATCAAGGCCCGCAGTGCTTTCAGCTCCTGAGCACCTGCCTTGAACTCATCCAGGACCTTGGCCGCGCTGTCGCCAAACCCGGTTGGACCCACTTGGCGAGGGGTCATGAGAATGTGCGCGTGGTAGTTCCGGTCATCGCCTCCCTTGTCCGGGGCGTGGAGAGCGATCTGCGCGGCCACGCCGTAACGTTCCACCAACAGTTGGCCAACCTGCCGAGCCAGCAGCCGGCGTTGTTCGGGGGTGAGTTCGTGGGGCAGAGCCATCAGCACCTCGCGCGCGACACGCGCGTTCTTCCGTGTCTCGTGTTCTTCAACCTTGGACCAAAGTTGGTGCGGATCCAATGCCCACGCCGGCGCGTTGGTGGGGGCCAGCATGTCCACGGAAAGCACGCCGGTTTTGCGGCTGTAGCTGTGGCGTGCGCCGCTGGGATCGTCCAGGTCGAGACCAGCCCGGTAAGCGGCGGCAGCGGTCGCGCTGTCGCCCTTCCCACGGCTGAGACTTTTCACTTGAACGCTGTAGATCGCCACTGCCCAAAGCTCCGATGCACCGCAGCCCCCTCTGGGGGCGAGGATTGGGGGGAAGGCGACGCGCATGGCGTGGCGTTCGGGTGTCGGGGCGAAGCCCTGACCGCACGGTTTTGCGAAGCAAAACCATAAGTGCGCTATTGCTGGGTTGTTGGGGTCGAAATCGCCCCCTGCCAACTGCATAGAACCGGGCCGCTCGCTGCCGCTCGCCGGGCCCCCTTCTCAGGGTTACATGCACGTCAGAACTGTCAACTTTTTAGCCAAGAGCAAAAGCGATGCTCGCTAACCGCTCGCATCCATGATGGGGCAGGCTGATCTGGCCCCCCCTTGCGCTCCGTGCCATTTCTGGTTGCATGGATCAACGAAGCAAGAGCAAGCGTGCTGTGGGAAACGTTGAAAAGCAGAAGCTGAAGTTGGAGCGGATGGTCGGAGCGCTGGCCAAGGAGCAAGCCAAGCTGCTGCTCGTCGAACGCGAAGAGCAACGCAAGCGCCGGCGTGCAGAACTGAAGCAACGCGAAGCGGATCGCCGTGCCGATGCCCACCGGAAGATCGAACTGGGTGGTCTGGTAATCGCTGCCGGGGTGGACAGTTGGGATCCGGCAGAAGTTGTCGGAGAATTGTTGGTTGTGAGCGAGCAGCTGTTGCTACAACCGACCCGACGAAATGCCCTGCGCGAGAAAGGCATCGCCCATTTGGAGGCGAGGGCTACCACTCGAAGGGCAGGACAATCATGACTTGGACGCCATTACACGAGGCCGTGGTCATGGGCGATGTTGCCGCGCTCACGCCACTAGGTTCCTGGAGGCGTGGGAACGGCGTGACCCTGCCGCCACGTGTGCGACGCCCCTTGCCGCAGGCGCTGAGCCAAACGCCCCGAATTGCCGACACGAGACGCCGTTCGGTCTGGCTTACCCGCGAGCTTTGAAGGCCTTCCTCTCGGCGTGAACTGAGACGCGTTTGCAACATCCGCAGCTGCGGAGTGAATTGGCGTGTTTTTTTGTGAATTAACTATATCTGGTGTTGATTTTGTAATTTTTACACAAGATCATGGGTTTGGGCGGTCGTCGCCCAAAACCATTGTCGAGGTCGAAATGGGCAAGAATCAGCACGTGGTGAAGCGGCCGGATGGCTGGGCGGTGCGTGGCGAAGGCAACTCGCGCGATACCTCTCACCACCGGACCCAGGAAGAGGCAAGGCAGCATGCGCGTGAGATCGCCATCAACCAGCGCAGCGAAGTGGTGATCCACGACCGTCAGGGCCTTATCCGGGACAAGGACAGTTACGGGAACGACCCAAATCCTCCTAAGGGTTGATCAACAAGGCCGCCGTTTGGCGGCCTTGTCTTTTGCTGGAGCTTGGGTTACCGACGGGGCAATGCGCACTCGAGCCATCCCCACCAGTGGGAGCAAGTGGACGCATTGCCCTGCTGGTTGCTGGCCCTTCTGCAAGCCTGTTAGGCTTCTAGGTATCGTTTGAGGTATCGTTTTTCAGTCGAATGTTCCGGACATTTTTCTTATGGAACAGTCGGTTAAGCGGATTTGGGTTCGATTCCCATCGCCCGCTCCATCCTTCAAGACCGCGCCGCTTTCCGCCGCGCAGGTCCCTCCAGACCGCCTCAGTACGCCGCGAACACGCTGGCCAACACGTCGGCATCCAGCACGCGCCCCTGATCGCGATTATGCGTGTGCAGGTACCAGACCTCGCCCGGTTCCAATTGCCGTGTCAGGTGCCACTGGTTTTCCCGGGCCAGAATATCCACCCGGCCCTGGCAGCCGAAGCAGAAGAGGGCCAGAGGCTTGATCGAGGCGGCCTTGCCGTTGACGCTCAGGGCCAGGACGGGGGCTTGGTAGGTTCTCACTTCCCCGGATGATGGGTGCTCGGTGATGGTGGCCGTGTCCCGGCGCAGCGTGGCCACCTGCGCTTGCACCAACGGTTGCAGCCACAGTTCGATGGTGTCGAACAACACATGCAGCGATTGGATCCAGTCCTGGTACTGCTTTTCGACGGCGGCGGCCCTGGCCTGCTCCGCTTGTGCGGACTGCTGCAGCTTCTGTGCAAGTTGCTCCATTTTCGACATCGGGATTTCCGCTTTGGGAGGGGCTTCCATGGTGATCGGCACGCTCGCCTGCTTCCAGCCGAAAGCGACATTTTCGTAGAACTCCTAGAGGCGCTGCGGAGGGGCGCGTAACGCTTCAAACTTTTCCCATGGGCAGGCCGGCGCTGAGCAACTAGCGTGAGCGGATACTGATCAGGAGCTGCCTCCCATGAATTGCCGGAACGACGTCGTCGAGCGCATCCATCGGATCTTTCTTTCCGCCGGCGTCGGCTCGAACAAGCAGCTTGAAGCCGTGCGCGCGCTGGGGCGTGCCGGTGGTCCCAAGGCCGCGGAACTGCTCGAGCAGATCTACCAGCAGGCGTTCAGCAATTCTGCCCTGCAGATGGCCTGCGTGGCGGCGCTGGGCGAAGCGGCCCGTGGCTTCCAGGTCAGTGCTGAACGGGACAGCTGAAGCTTCATCCACAACGCTCGAGATCGTCGACGACGGGCATCATCCGCCCGCCACACGCCCGCGCTATGCTGCGCGCCTGCCGACCGATCCCTCCGCGATGAAGCTCGCCATCCTGTCCCGCAACAGCTCCCTGTATTCCACCCGTCGGCTGGTCGAGGCGGCGCGCGCGCGCGGCCACACCGTGCGCATCCTCGATCCGTTGCGCTGCTACATGCGCATCGCCGCCGATGGCTTTTCCATGCACTACAAGGGCCGGCCGATGACCGGCGTGGACATGGTCATTCCGCGCATCGGTGCCTCGATCACCCGCTACGGCACCGCCGTGCTGCGCCAGTTCGAACTGATGGGCGCACGCACGCCCAATCCGTCCGATGCGATCCTGCGTTCGCGCGACAAGCTGCGCGCGCACCAGCTGCTGGCGGCCAAGGGCATCGACATGCCGGTTACCGTGTTCGGCGACAACCCCGATGACACCATCGATTTGCTGTCCATGCTCGGCCCGCCGCCGCATGTGGTGAAGCTCAATGAAGGCACCCAGGGTCGCGGCGTGATCCTGACCGAAAAGGCCAGTGCCTCGCGCGGCATTGTCGAAGCGCTGCGCGGCCTGTACGCCAACTTCCTGATGCAGGAATTCATCGGCGAGGCCAAGGGCGCCGACCTGCGCTGCTTCGTGGTGGGCGACCAGGTGGTGGCGTCGATGCAGCGGCAGGCACCGGAGGGTGACTTCCGCTCCAACCTGCACGCTGGCGGCACCGCCGTGGCGGCCAAGGCCAGTCGCGCCGAGCAGCAGGTGGCGGTGCGTTCGGCCAAGGCGCTGGGCCTGTCGGTGTGCGGCGTGGACCTGATCCGCTCCGCGCGCGGCCCGCTGGTGCTGGAGGTCAACTCCACGCCGGGGCTGGAGGGCATCGAAGCGGCCTGCGGTGTGGACGTGGCCACACGCATCATCGAACACGTAGAGAAGATCAAAAAGCCTTGATTATTCATGGGGTTGTGATTCTCATGGGTAAATGATCCGGGGCTTTAACGAGGCTTTAATCGGTGCCGGCGTAGGCTTCAGCGAACCGCAGCTCTGCCTCTCAGCAGGATCGGTATCGGGATACGACTTCAGGCCCAGGCGGGTGCACCGCCTGGGCCTTTTTTATGCCTGTCGGCTCTGTGCCCAAGGTCTCTTGTGGAGGCCGCGTGACGGTCGTAGAGTTGGCCCTTCGTTCCGGGATGGATCGGGAGGTTGGCGATGTACCGCATCATGACGATCGCGTTGCTGCTGGGCCTGTCTGGCGCTGTTGCCGCCAAGCCGGAGAAAGTCGCTGTACAGATGGACCGGCAGGGGTCGGTCGCAGAGCAGATGCGCCAGGTGGAAACCGCGCTGGCTGCCCCCGACTATGCCGAACTGTCTGCCGAGGATCGCGGCCAGGTGCAGCAGGCGCTGTCGCGTATCCGCCAGCACATGGGCGAACGCCAGACCGTGCAGGAGCTGCCGCCGCAGTTGCAGGCCGAGGTCTTCAACGAGCAGGAACGCATCAACACCCTGATGGCGCGTGGCCATGACGACAGCCGGCAGATCTGCAGGTACGAACGCACCACCGGCAGCAACATGCCCAGGAGCCGCTGCCTGACCGTGGCCGAACGGCGCCGGATCGAAGAGAAAGGCAAGGCGCTGATCAACGACCAGCGCAGCTACAACACGCTCAGCCCACCGCCCGCCGGGCGTTGACCGCACCGCCTTTCGGTCCACCGGGGTGCCGTAACGGCGTGTCGGTGGCACCGCAGGGTCGGTGTTCCACTCATGGAAGAACCTGGAGGTAACAATGCAGCGCATGACCCCCTTCGCCCTGATGCTGGGCCTGGCACTGGCCACCACCGCGCACGCCAAGCCCGAGAAAGGGCAGGTGAAGTTCGACGCCAACGCGCCGGTGGCCGAACAGATCCGCAACGTTGAGACGGCGATCAACACCGAGGACTACAGCGAGATCGGGCTGGAAGACAAAAGCCGCGTGCAGCAGGCGCTGGGCCGTATCAAGATCAAGATGGGCGACCACGAACGGGTAGAGCAGTTGAGCCCGCAGGACCGCACCGAGATCTTCAACGACCAGGAAGTGATCAACACGATCATGACCCGCGCCCATGCCGACAGCCGCATGGTCTGCCGCCGCGAGCGCACCACCGGCAGCAACATGCCGCAGAGCGTCTGCCTGACCGTGGCCCAGCGCCGCAAGGCGCAGGAAGACAGCCGCAAGGCCCTCAACGACAACCAGCGTTTCAACAACTACAAGCCGTAACCGTGGTTGGACCGGTCGCAGGCCGCCATCGGTCACCCTGTCGTGCGTCCCTTGTGGACGCATCGGCGCAACCGTAAAGTCGAGACCCTATTCATGGACGAACATGGAGCTCGTCATGTACCGCACCACTACGCTCGCCCTGATGCTGTCGCTCGGCCTGGTGGCCACCGTGCAGGGCAAGGCGCAGAAGGACACCGTGCAGATGGATTCCTTCACCCCGGTATCCGAGCAGATCCGCCGCGTTGAAACGGCCATGGGCAGCGAGGACTACAGCGAGATCGGGCTGGAGGACAAGAGCCGCGTGCAGCAGGCGCTGAACCGGATCCGGATCAAGATGAATGGCCGCGAGAAGTTGGATGAGCTGGCCCCGCAGGAGCGCAACGACCTGTTCAACGAGCAGGAGATCGTCAACACCATCATGACCCGCGCCCAGGCCGACAGCCGCATGATCTGCCGCCGCGAGCGCCTGACCGGCAGCAACATGCCGACCAGCGTCTGCCTGACCGTGGCCCAGCGTCGCAAAGCCCAGGAAGAGAGCCGCCGGGCGCTGACCGACCAGCAGCGCATCAGCCGCTGAGCGCTCGCCCCGGGGGCGTTTGCCGGTGTCGTCCCTCCGGTACGAAATGTTAAGAATGGAACCTGTATCGTTCAGCAGGTAGACGTCGCGTCCACCCGCACAGGGGCATCCTGAGCAGGTGGGCCTGGCCCCCCGACGACCCTTCAAGAACCAGAGGTCCCAGTGCGCATTCTCGTAATCGAAGACAACAGCGACATCGCCGCCAACCTTGGCGACTACCTTGAGGATCGTGGCCACACCGTGGACTTCGCCGCCGACGGCGTGACCGGCCTGCACCTGGCGGTGGTCCACGAGTTCGACGCCATCGTTCTGGACCTGAACCTGCCGGGCATGGACGGCATTGAAGTCTGCCGCAAGCTGCGCAACGAAGCGCGCAAGCAGACCCCCGTACTGATGCTGACCGCCCGCGACTCGCTGGACAACAAGCTGGCCGGTTTCGATTCCGGCGCCGACGACTACCTGATCAAGCCGTTCGCGCTACAGGAAGTGGAAGTGCGCTTGAACGCTTTGTCGCGCCGCGGCAAGGGCGTGCAGACCCGCGTGCTGGAAACCGGCGATCTGGAATACAACCTGGACACGCTGGAAGTGCGCCGCCAGGGCAAGCTGCTGCAGCTCAACCCGACCGCGCTGAAGATCCTGCAGGCCCTGATGGAGGCCGCGCCGGCCGTGGTTACCCGCCAGGAACTGGAGACCCGCGTCTGGGGCGAAGAGCTGCCCGACTCGGATTCGCTGCGTGTCCACATCCACGGCCTGCGTGCGGTGGTCGACAAGCCGTTTGAAGTGCCGCTGATCCAGACCCGCCATGGCATCGGATACCGCATCGCCACCCCGGAAGCCTGATTCCGTGGCAACCAAGGGGGAGCGCCGGCGTTCGCCGTATCGGCGGCGCCTGCGCAGCCGCATCATCGTCTCGTTCGTGTTGTTGGGCTTCTGCCTGACGACACTGTTCGCGTTTGCCACCAACTGGGCCCGCATGCGCGTGGAAAACCAGCTGGTGGAAGACGTGATGAACCGCAACATCAACGAGTACGTGCGGCGGTTCTACGAGAGCCCGGATCGCAACCCCGATCTGCCCGTGCAGCAGATGCGCGCGCGCCTCGTCAAACCCGACAAGTTCGAGGCGTTGCGCGAGGAAGAGCCGGACTGGGCTGCGCTGCCCGATGGCAATCACAACATCTCTGGCGTGGACGAGCGCGGGCAACCGTATGCGTACAAGCTGGCCGTGCGCAAAACACCCGACGCCTGGGCATTCCTGGCCTACGACATGACCGACAGCGTGCGCGGTGGGCAGCAGCTCAACCGCGCGCTGGTGCTGTCGGTGCTGGTGTTCAGCCTGCTGTCGCTGGTGCTGGGCTGGTGGTCGGCCTCGAAGGTGATGAAGCCGGTCTCGGACCTGGCCGCGCGGTTGCGCGCCTATCGCGGCGGCACCAGCGAGCCCGAGCCGCTGGCGCCACGTTTCCCCGATGACGAAGTGGGGCAACTGGCGCAGGCGCTGGATGATTATTCGTCGCGGCTGACCGAAGTGGTGCAGCGCGACCGTGAGTTCAACGCCGACGTCAGCCACGAGTTGCGCACGCCGCTGGCGGTGATACGTGGCGCCACCGAGCTGCTGCTGACCCGGCCCGGCCTGGATGAGAAGGTGCTGCAGCGTCTGCAGCGCATCCAGCGTGCCGAACAGCAGTGCAGCGACCTGATCGGCGCGCTGCTGCTGCTGTCGCGCAACGAACGAGGGCAGGGCACCAGCAACGTCGCGCGCGTAGCCGAACAGCTGCTGGATGCCCACCGCGCACAGCTGGGCGGCAAGCCATTGGAACTGGCACTGGAAGGCGAGCGCAACCTGGTGATCGATGCGCCGGAAGCCGCATTGTCGGTGGCGCTGGGCAACTTGATCGGCAACGCGGTGAAGTACTCGCAGGATGGTGAGGTGCGCGTCTTTGTCGGCAGCAATTCGGTGTCGGTAACCGACAGCGGACCGGGCCTGAGCGAAGAGGATGCCGCCAAGCTGTTCCAGCGCGGCTATCGCGGCACGCACGCCGGCCATTCGCAGGGCGGTGGTATCGGCCTGTCGATCGTCAGCCGCCTGTGCGATCTGTATGGCTGGCAGGTGAGCGTGCGCCCCGGTGGCGAGCGCGGCGTGATCGCCACCCTGACGTTCTCGCCGAAGCCGTTGTAAGGGCCTCTGCTTTGGTGGGTGCCGACCTTGGTCGGCAATGGCTCTGCTTTGGTAGGTGCCGACCTTGGTCGGCACGAATCCGGCCGGCGCCGTATAGCGCCCAGTGTCGCTTGTGCCACCGAATCCCCCCCGCAGGAACCCAGGGCCAGAAGCCCAACACGACATCACCGTGATCGCCGCCACGCCGCGCGCGTGTCCGCATGCACGCATTCGTGCACCCAACTGCGGCTTGAGAATTTCCTTACAGATCACAGCGCTGCGTGATGGCCAGATGGGGCGGCCGGGGCAGGTGCCCTGGCCGGGATTGGCGTCCTGAAAAAAAACCTTCAACTCAAGCGCTCCGGGTGTGCTGCGGCTCATCATGGAAAATGCATCGGCTGCCTTGTTTCGGCGGATGGTGCGTGGGGATTCATCAGAATCCGCTGGAGTCTTTTTCCTCGCGCTTGAGTTGTTGGGTCTCCGGTACGCCAACCCGCACCGTCCGCCACCTTGCATCCGCGGGTGGCCCGCCGTCTGCGAGGAGATTCACTATGTCCGCACGCCCCTTGTTCCCCCAGCTGCACGCCCTGATCGGCGAAGCCGCCGACCTGCTGCCCGCCGACATCGCCGAGCGCATCGAGACCCTGCTCGATGATCCCAGGGATCTGCTGCCCGCGCTGCTGGCCCGCATGGACGGGCGCGATGCAGCCGACGGCCGACGGCTGGAAGCGGAGGGACTGAGCCCGGCACAGGCGGCCACCATGGCCGGCCTCAGTCGCACCCTGGCCGGCTTGAATGCACTCATGCAGGTGCTGCACGCCGCCGAAGCCGCCCGCGAGCAGGGCGGTGCCCACCAGCAGCTCAGCCCGGATGTCGTAGATGGATTGCTGCTTGGCGCACGAGAACTGGCCCGCTATGCCCGCCTGCAGCTGGAGTAGATCCACGCCATGCGTGGATGCGCCTCGGTAGTGCGTCGATTGGCTTCGGTAGTGCCGGCCGCTGGCCGGCAATCACGCCTCAGCCCCCAGCCAACCCCAGATACCGCGCATGCAGCGCTTCCACCTGCGCCTGCAGGTCCTCGGGATGTCCATCGTTGACCACCACATCATCGGCCAGTGCCAAGCGCTGCGCGCGGCTGGCCTGGGCGGCGATCATCTTGTCGGCCAGTGCGGCGTCGATGCCGTCGCGCTGCATCAGCCGGGCGTGCTGCACGGCCTCGGGTGCATCCACCAGCAGTATCCGGTCCAGCCACGGGTAGGCGGTCCGCCCACCGACCTCGGTCAGAAGTGGAATGGCGGCAATCGCATAGGGGCTGGCGGCCTGCGCGCACTGCTGTTGCATCAGTAGGCGGATGGCCGGATGGGTGATCGCTTCCAGCGCGGTCCGTTCGGCCGGGTCGGCGAACACGTGGGCCCGCAGGCGTGCCCGATCCAGGCCGCCGTCTACCTGCAGCATGTCGGCGCCGAAGCGCTCGGCGATGCGGCCCAGGGCAGGGCTGCCGGCAGCAACCACCGCGCGGGCGGCCAGATCGGCGTCGGCCACCACGATGCCCAGCGCCTCGAAGCGCCGGGTCACCTCGCTCTTGCCGGCGGCAATGCCACCGGTCAGGCCCACCACATACCGGCTCATGGGGATTCCCCTCAGCGCAGTCCGCTCAACACCAGGTACTGCTCGACCACCGGCGCGCCCCACATGAAGTACAGCCAACCCGCAATGGCCAGGTAGGGGCCGAACGGAATCGGCGTGGCGCGGTCACGGCCCCGGGTGTACAGCCAGATCGAGCCGATGATGGCGCCCAGCACCGACGACAGCAGGATGATCGGCAGGATGCCCTTCAGCCCGCACCAGGCGCCGAGGGCGGCCAGCAGCTTGAAATCGCCGTGGCCCATGCCTTCCTTGCCGGTCAGCTGCTTGAACAGCCACCAGACCATCCACAGCGACAGATAGCCCACCGCCGCGCCGACCAAGGCAGGCTTGGCCGGCATGTACAGGTTGTCGATGTTGCCTATCAGTCCCAGCCACATCAGGGGTAGGGTCAACTGGTCGGGTAGCAGCTGGGTGCGCAGGTCGATGCCGGACAGGGCGATCAGGAAGCAGGTCAGCACGATGGCGCCGAAGCCCTGCCAGCCGAAGCCGAACTGCCAGACGCAGGCCAGCACCAGCACCGAGGTCAGGGCCTCGACCAGCGGATACTGCAGCGAGATCGGCGCCTTGCAGTGGCGGCACTTGCCGCCCTGGATGAGCCAGCTGAACAGCGGGATGTTCTCGTACCAGCTCAGCTTGTGCTTGCAGTGCGGGCAGTGCGAGGGCTCGACCACGATCCCCGGTGGTGGGGGCTCGTAGAAGTCCGGTTCTTCCAGGACCTCGCGCGCATCGCGCTTCCACTGCCACTCCAGCCGCTTGGGCAGGCGCAGGATGACGACGTTGAGGAAACTGCCCAGCAGCAGCCCCAGGGCGGCCGCGGCGGGGTAGCCGAGGCCGGGATGCTGGTCGAGAAATGCCATGTAGTGATTATCCGACGACGGCGCCGAGTTTGAAGATGGGAAGGTACATGCCGATGACCATACCGCCTACAACGACACCGATGAAGACCATGATCATCGGTTCGAGCAGACTGCTCAGGGCATCCACGGCGTTGTTGACTTCCTGCTCATAGTACTCGGCCACCTTGAATAGCATGGCATCCAAGGCACCGGCTTCTTCACCGATGCCGGTCATCTGAATGACCATATGGGGGAAAAGGGCGGTCTGCTTCATCGCCATGTTCACTGGATAGCCCACTGATACATCGTCACGCATCCGCAGCACGGCCTCTTCGTAGACCTTGTTGCCGGTGGCGCCGGCAACGATGCCCAGCGCTTCAACCAGCGGGACACCGGCCTTAAAGGTCACGGCCGTAGTGCGGGCGAAACGGGCGATCGAGCTGTTGTGCATGATCTGGCCGATCACAGGCACCCTCAGAATCAGCCGGTCCATGGTGTGCTGCATCTTGGGTGATCGCTTGTAGGCCATAGTGAGGACCACGACGGCGCCCACCGTCACGATTGCGATCAGCCACCACCAGGAGACCATGAAGCGCGACAGATTCACGATCATCTGAGTGAATGCAGGCAGTTCCGCCCCGAACCCGCGGAACACTTCTTCAAACTGCGGTACGACGAAGATCAGCATGATGGCGCTGACCAGCAGCGCTACGACTATGACCATGGCCGGGTAGAACAGTGCCTTCTTGATCTTCCCCTTCAGGCCTTCAATGTTCTCTTTGTAGGTGGCGACGGTATCCAGTACGGTCTCCAGTACACCCGCCCCCTCGCCGGCCCGGACCAGGTTTCGATAAAGTTCATCGAACTGCACGGGATGCTTGCTGACCGCCTCATAAAGCGAAGAACCGCCCTCAATATCGGCGCGAATTCCGTCGACCATCTTCTTCATACGTGGGTTCTTGTGCCCACTCCCGATGATGTCCAGGGCCGAGACGATTGGCACGCCGGACTTCATCATTGTTGCCATCTGACGGCTGAAGAAGGCAATGTCCTTTGGTGAGACTTTGCTGCCGGCGGCGCCGAACAGTGGCTTGGGTTTGGGCTTTACCGTGCCGGGGTTGATGCCCTGTCGACGCAGCTCCGCCCGCAGCAGATTTGCGTTCTTCGCGGCCTGCTCCCCTTTCATCTTCACGCCCCGCTTGTCGGTCCCCTCCCAGACAAACGGCTGCAACTCCGTGGTGCTGCGCGCCACGGGTTCTTTCTTGATCGCACTGCGACTGACAGACATATCGGCTCCCCAAGACCCGCCATCCCCAGGCGGGCGTCTAGCCGTCGATGGTAGCGGGTTCATGCCCGTCTGGGCAGTTGTTGGGGGCGCCATCATGCGAATTCGTGCCGGGTGCCGACCAAAGGTGACGCACTGCGTCACATTGCCGCGTCCATCGCAGATTCGCATCCGGGGGGTTCCCATCCGTGAAATAGCTGCCATCATGAGCGCGGGGAAATCCAGGGGGAGGCGTGCCGGGGTTGGCACGCAACCTGCGTTGATCCACCCGCAGGGGGCAGGACCCGCTCAGCTGGCCGCTGGCCAGACCGATCCTGTGCTCTGAAATCAACCACCACTTATCTTGGGGATGTACCAAAATGAAGAACCAGAAGGGCTTCACCCTTATCGAACTGATGATCGTCGTTGCGATCATCGCCATCCTGGCCGCCATCGCGATCCCGCAGTACAACGATTACACCGCGCGCGCCCAGATGACGGAAGCCTTCACTCTGGCGTCTGGCATGAAGACGCCGATTGCAGAAGCTTTCGCCCAGGACAACACCGCAGCGACCTCTTGCGTCGTGCCGGCTGGCTCGGTAACCACTGGTAAGTACGTCGCCAGCCTGACGCCGACTCCGGGCGCAGACAGCTGCGCGATTGAAGCCAAGATGAAGGCGGCGGGTGTGAACGAGAAGGTGAAGGAGGCGACCGTCACCTTGACCTACAAGCCGTCGACCGGCGCGTGGACCTGCAAGAGCAGCGTCAGCGCCGCGATCACGCCGAAGGCTTGTGATCCGACCTAAATATAGTTGTCCGTAAGAAAAAGGCCCCGGTGTTGCCGGGGCTTTTTTTTGGGCAATGTGTTGTGCGCTGAGCAGGCACATACACTCTCTGCGCTGGGGAGCGCAATCATGAAAATGCAGACGGGCTTCACCTTGATCGAGCTGATGGTCGTGGTGGCTATCATCGCCATTCTCGCGGCCATCGCCATCCCGCAATACAACGACTACACTGCACGCAGCCAGTTGTCCGAGGCGATCAGTCTGCTGGGCGGCCTGAAAACTCCGGTGGCCGAGCAATTCGCCAACAGCAATGTAGCAACATCTTGCGCAGTGCCGGCCGATGCCGTAACGACGGGTAAGTACGTCGAAAGCATCAAGGCATCACCTGCCATTCCTTGCGTGATCGTCGCGACTATGGCCGCGGCGGGTGTCAATGAGAAGGTCAAGGCAGCGACAGTGACGATCACATATTCAGCCAATACAGGCATCTGGGACTGCAGGACCAGTGCGCCTGCTGAGGTTGCGCCCAAGGCATGTCCGCACGGCTGAATCTACTTGCCGGTTCCGAGGCGGCCATCTGTAGGGTAGGCTGCGCGGGGAGTTGGAGTAAAGAATGAACACGATCGTTTCCGCCAATCTCGTCGGCATCACCGGCCTGGCCCGTCGCCTGGTCCAGGATGGTGCGCTGGACGAGGCTTCCGCACGCGACGCCATGGCCAAGGCCGCTGCGGCCCGCCAGCCGTTGCCGACCTGGTTCGCGCAGAACAAGGTGGTCGGGGCGGCCCAGTTGGCGGCCGCAAATGCGGTCGAGTTCGGCATGCCGCTGTTCGACGTGTCCACGTTCGACGCCAGCCAGAACGCAATGAGCCTGGTCAGCGAGGAGCTGCTGCGCAAGCACAACGTGCTGCCGCTGTTCAAGCGCGGCGGCAAGCTGTTCGTGGGTACCAGCAACCCGACCCATTCGCTGGACGAGATCAAGTTCCACACCAATCTGGTGGTGGAGCCGATCCTGGTGGATGAGGACCAGATCCGCCGCACGCTCGAGCAATGGCATGCCAGCCATGACACGCTGGGCGACGCGCTCGGTGGTGACGACGATGGCATGGGCAACCTCGATGTTGCAGCCGGAGACGAGGATCTCGGTGCCGGCGGCGACGCCGGCATCGACGCCAAGGGCGATGACACCCCGGTGGTGAAGTTCGTCAACAAGGTGCTGGTGGATGCGATCCGCAAGGGCGCCTCGGACATCCACTTCGAGCCTTATGAAGACGACTACCGCGTGCGCCTGCGCATCGATGGCCTGCTGAAGATGGTCGCGCGCGCGCCGGTGAAGTTGAACCAGCGCATCGCCGCGCGCCTGAAGGTGATGGCGCAGCTGGACATCGCCGAGAAGCGCGTGCCGCAGGACGGACGCATCAAGCTCAATCTGTCCAAGACCAAGCAGATCGACTTTCGCGTGAGCACGCTGCCGACCCTGTTCGGCGAGAAGGTGGTGCTGCGTATCCTGGACGGCAGCGCGGCCAAGCTGGGCATCGACAAGCTGGGTTACGAGCCGGACCAGCAGAAGCTGTTCCTGGAAGCCATCCACAAGCCGTACGGCATGGTGCTGGTGACCGGCCCGACCGGTTCGGGCAAGACGGTGTCGCTGTACACCGCGCTGGGCATCCTCAACGACGAGACGCGCAACATCTCCACCGCCGAAGACCCGGTGGAAATCCGCCTGCCCGGCGTCAACCAGGTGCAGCAGAACAACAAGCGCGGGATGACCTTCGCCGCGGCCCTGCGCTCGTTCCTGCGACAGGATCCGGACATCATCATGGTCGGCGAAATCCGCGACCTGGAAACGGCCGAGATCGCGATCAAGGCGGCGCAGACCGGCCACATGGTGCTGTCCACGCTGCACACCAACGATGCGCCGCAGACCATCGCGCGCCTGATGAACATGGGCATCGCGCCGTACAACATCACCAGCTCGGTGACGCTGGTGATCGCGCAGCGCCTGGCGCGCCGGCTGTGCAACAACTGCAAGCGCCCGGCCAATCTGCCCGAGCATGCGCTGCTGGCCGAAGGCTTCACCCAGGCGCAGCTGGACGCGGGTATCGAGCTGTACGAGGCGGTCGGCTGCGATGAGTGCACCGAGGGCTACAAGGGCCGTACGGGTATCTACCAGGTGATGCCGATGACCGACGAGATCGCCACGATCGTGCTGGCCGGTGGCAATGCGTTGCAGATTGCCGAGGCCGCGCAGCAGATCGGGGTGAACGATCTGCGCCAGTCGGCGTTGAAGAAGGCCGCTGCGGGCATCACCAGCCTGGCCGAGATCAACCGCGTTACCAAGGATTGAGGTCGATCCACGCCATGCGTGGATGCCGCGATGCATGAGGTTGCCGGCCAGCGGCCGGCACTACCACATTGGTGGGTAGATCCACGCCATGCGTGGATGCCGCGATGCATGAGGTTGCCGGCCAGCGGCCGGCACTACCAGGTTGGTGGGCCCGCGTCGGGCCCTGTGCTTACTCCATCCCCAGCTTCTTCAGCTTGTAGCGCAGCGCACGGAAGGTGATGCCCAGCTGCGCGGCGGTGCGGGTCTTGTTCCAGCGGTTTTCTTCCAGCGCGCGCTGGATGGCGCTGCGCTCGAGCTGTTCGATGTACGAGGGCAGGGCGGCGTTGCCGGGCTGCAGGTCAGCCACGGCTTCGGCATGTGCTGCGCTGCCGGGCGTGCGCGGGGCATGTTGCGGCAGGCGCAGGTCGTCGGCGCCGATGCGGTCTTCTTCGGCCAGTGCCAGTGCACGCTCCAGGATGTTCTCCAGTTCACGCACGTTGCCGGGGAAGGCGTACTGGGCCAGTGCGTCCAGTGCCGACGGCGCCAACAACGGCGTCGGGCGGCCATGGCTGCGGGCCAGCCGTGCCAGCACCGACGCGGCCAGTTCCGGCAGGTCCTGGCGACGCTCGCGCAGCGGCGGCACCCTCAGCTCAATCACGTTGATGCGGTAGTAGAGATCGTGGCGGAAACGGCCGTCCTCGACCAGCTCGGCCAGGTCCTTGTGGGTGGCCGAGAGGATGCGCACGTCCACCGGCTCCTCGTTGGCGGCGCCGACCGCACGCACCGACTTTTCCTGGATCGCGCGCAGCAGCTTCACCTGCATCTGCAGTGGCAGCTCGGCCACTTCGTCCAGGAACAGGGTGCCGCCATGCGCGGCCTGGAACAGCCCGGGCTTGTCGGCGTGGGCGCCGCTGAAGCTGCCCTTGCGGTGGCCGAAGAATTCGCTCTCCATCAGCTCGCCGGGAATGGCGCCGCAGTTGACCGGCACGAACGGGCCGGCCGCGCGGGCACCCTGGGCATGGATGGTGCGTGCGACCAGCTCCTTGCCCACGCCGGATTCACCGAGGATGTAGACCGGCGCCTGGCTGCGCGCGACCTTGCCGATGGTGGTACGCAGCACGTCCATGGCCGGCGAATCGCCGAGCAGGCGCGCCCCTTGTTCGGCGGCGGGGCCGGGCACGGGGCGCTCGGTGTTGTTGAGTTCCAGCGCGTGCTTGACCAGGCCACGCAGCACGGCGATGTCCACCGGCTTGCTGACGAAGTCGAAGGCGCCGGCCTTCAACGCTTCCACGGCCAGGTCCATGCTGCCAAAGGCAGTGATCATCGCCACCGGCGTGCGCGGATAGTGCTGCGCAATCTCGCTGACCAGCTCGATGCCATTGCCGTCGGGCAGGCGCATGTCGGTGATGCACAGGTCGTACGGATTGCTGGCCAGCAGTTCGCGCGCTTCGGCAAGGTTGGCTGCGGTACTGATGCGCAGCCCCATGCGGCCGAGCGTCAGGACCAGCAGTTCGCGGATGTCGCGTTCGTCGTCGACGACGAGGGCGCTGCGGGTTTCGTTCATGGGCGTGAAAGATAAACGAGGGGGCTGGAAGCGACAAATGTTTGACGCACAGAATCGAGATCAGGTGGGCAACAGCGTATGCGGGCCGGGCAGCACCAGGCGGAAGCAGGAGCCTCCAGCGGGAACCGGGATGTAGTCCAGCCGCGCCTGGTTGGCTCGGCACAGCTCGCGGGCGATGTACAGGCCCAGCCCGGTGCCATGCTCGGACGTGGTGAAGAACGGCCGGAACAACTGCGCGGCCACGCTCTCGGGAATGCCGGGGCCACGATCCATCACGTCGATGACCGCACTGCGCTCGTGCTGCGCCACGCGCAGGCGCACCCGCGCCGGCTGCTGGCCAATGCGGCCATATTTGAGTGCGTTGTGCACCAGCACGGTCAGCACCTGGTAGAGGTGCTTGCTGTCGACCTGGGCCAGCACCGAGGTGTCGTTGATGATCGGCTCGATGCTGTCGGTCTCCAGCGTCTGCCCCTGCTTGTACTCCAGCACGAAGCGGCGCACGAAGGCGGCCAGGTCGACGTTTTCGGGCGTGGCGCGCTCGCGCCGGGCCAGGCCCAGCACGCTTTCGACGATGCCGTTGGTGCGCTGGCACTGCTGGCGGATGATCTGCAGCAGGCGGCGGTCGCTTTCGTTGAAGCCGGTGCCTTCCTCCAGCAGCTGCACCGCGTAGTTGATCGCGGCCAGCGGGTTGCGGATCTCGTGGGCGAGGCTGGCCGAGAAGCGTCCCATTGCTGACAGGGTGAGCGATTCGGCACGGCGCGAGACCACGCTGGAGTCGTCCAGGAACACCAGGGCCAGCTCGCTGCCGGCCAGCAGGCGCGCAAAGCGGGGCTGCACTTCGGGCTGGTCGGGGTTGAGCTGCAGCGGCAGTTCGTCCTGGGCCCAGCCGTTGCGCCAGCGCTGCAGGCGACGGGCCAGTTCCGGGGCGGCGCTGGCCAGGTCCAGGCGGCCGCTTTCGCCGCTGCCGTCGCTGTCACCGAGCAGCATCGAGGCGGCCTCGTTGGCCAGGGTGACGCGGTTGTCGGCGTCGACCACCAGCACGCCGGTACGCATGCGGCGGATGATCAGCTCGTTGATCTGGAACAGGTTGGCCACTTCATCGCCGCGCTGGTTGGCCAGCTGCTGGTTGCGGCGCGCGCGGCTGCCAACCTGGTAACTGATGAAGGCCAGCGCCAGGTAGCTGGTGGCGAACATCGCCAGTTCGGCCAGGGTACGGGTGGGGTCGCCACCTTCCAGCAGCTTCCAGGTGTATTCCACGCCGGTGGCGAGGCTGGCGGCCAGGGCCAGGCCCAGCCCCAGGCTGAGCGGCAGCAGGGTGGCGGCAGCGGCGATGTTGAACAGCAGCGACATCGAAATGCCGGCGCTGGCACCGGGCAGGGCATGTGACAGCAGGGTGGCGGCGACGATGTCCACCAGCACGCCGCTGACCACGATCGGGCGCAGCCAGCGTTCGTTGCGGCCGATCACCAGGGCCAGCAGCGACAGCCCCAGGTAGATGGCGGCGACGGTGTCGGCCAGCCGCGGGTGGTGGGCTTCGCCGACCATGGCCGACAAGGGGCTGTAGAGCAGGGCGGCGATGACCGAAGCGATCAGCACCCGGTACAGCGCGAAGAAATACAGCTCACGCCGCGGAATCGATTCGATGCGGTCGATCAATGAAGCACTGGGTGACACGCCGGAACTCCCCTTCTGGCTGCCTGGGTCTGGAATCTGCGGCGGGCCTGCCCGGCGTCCCCTGAGGCCGGGCGGTACGTCGCTTCGATGTGGCCTGCGGTGGAAAACCGTCGAGCACCCCCGACGCTACACACCCTGGCTGACCAGTATAGGGCCCCCGGCAGGGGCCCGCCGCTGCGGCCCGGATCGCGCATTTGGCCTGGGGTGGATACCGCTGGCCAGCCGGCCCCCGGGCGCAACTGCCTGAATGACGGCGGAAATCTGGCCGGGTCTGGCGTTTTGTACAGACTTCTTTGCGCCCCGGCGCCGGCTCGGCCACAATAGAGGGCCCGCCGCGGTCCGTGCCGGTGCCTCTTCGAGGGGGCCCTGAGGAATTGCGTGCGGTCGTTCCTATTCCCACGGTGACGCATGAATTTCCACGAATACCAGGCAAAACAACTGCTTGCCGAATACGGCATCCCGGTCCCGGCCGGCAAGGTCGCGGCGACCCCGGACGAGGCGGTTGAAGTCGCCCAGTCGCTGGGCCAGGGCCCCTGGATGGTCAAGGCGCAGATCCACGCTGGCGGCCGCGGCAAGGCTGGCGGCGTCAAGTTCTGCAAGACCGTCGACGACGTGAAGGCCGCAGCGGCCAAGATGCTCGGCACCAAGATGGCCACCTACCAGACCGCCGGCGTCGAGCTGCCGATCAACCTGGTGCTGGTGACCACCGCCGGTGAGATCGTCAAGGAGCTGTACCTGTCGGTCCTGGTGGATCGCGGCACCCGCACCATCAGCTACATCGCCTCTTCCGAAGGCGGCATGGAAATCGAGCAGGTCGCTGCCGAGACCCCGGACAAGATCCACACCCTGAACGTGGACTTCGTCGAGGGCGTGCAGGGTTACCACGGCCGTGACATCGGCTTCAAGATGGGCCTGACCGCCAAGCAGGCCGGCCAGTTCGCCAACATCATGGTGAACCTGTACCGCATCTTCAACGAGAAGGACCTGGCGCTGGTTGAGATCAACCCGCTGGCGATCCTGGACGATGGCAACCTGTACGCGCTGGACGGCAAGTTCAACAGCGACGACAACGCCAACTTCCGCCACAAGGAACTGGTCGCGATGCGCGACAAGTCCCAGGAAGATGAAACCGAAGTCACCGCTTCGGAGCTGGACATCAACTACGTCACCATGGACGGCAACATCGGCTGCATGGTGAACGGTGCCGGCCTGGCCATGGCCACCATGGACGTCATCAAGCTCAACGGCGGCGAGCCGGCGAACTTCCTGGACGTGGGCGGCGGTGCGAACAAGCAGCGCGTCATCGAAGCGTTCAAGCTGATCCTGTCCTCGGACAAGGTTGAAGGCATCTTCGTCAACATCTTCGGCGGCATCGTCCGCTGCGACATGATTGCCGAAGGCATCATCGCCGCCGTGAAGGAAGTGGGCGTCAAGGTTCCGGTCGTGGTGCGCCTGGAAGGCACCAACGTGGAAGAGGGCAAGCAGCTGCTGCGTGACAGCGGCATGGCCATCATCCCGGCTGACAACATCAACGACGGCGCCAAGAAGGTCGTTGAAGCGGTCAAGAACGCCGCCTGATCCACGACACCGAAGGAAATTCCCATGTCTGTTTTGATTAACAAGAACACCAAGGTGATCGTGCAGGGCTTCACCGGCCAGCAGGGCACCTTCCACGCCACTCAGATGATCGAGTACGGCACCCAGGTTGTTGGCGGCGTGACCCCGGGCAAGGGTGGCACCACCCACATCGACCTGCCGGTCTTCAACACCGTTGCCGACGCCGTGCAGAGCACCGGCGCCAACGCTTCGGTCATCTACGTGCCGCCGCCGTTCGCGGCCGACGCGATCCTGGAAGCTGCGGCTGCCGGCATCAAGGTCATCGTCTGCATCACCGAAGGCATCCCGGTGCTGGACATGCTGCGCGTGAAGAACGTGCTGACCCGTTCCTACCCGGACACCGTGCTGATCGGGCCGAACTGCCCGGGCGTCATCACCCCGGGCGAGTGCAAGATCGGCATCATGCCGGGCCACATCCACAAGCCGGGCAAGATCGGCATCGTGTCGCGTTCGGGCACCCTGACCTATGAAGCGGTCAAGCAGACCACCGAAGTCGGCCTGGGCCAGTCCACCTGCATCGGCATCGGCGGTGACCCGATCAACGGCCTGAACTTCGTCGACTGCCTGAAGCTGTTCAACGAAGACCCGCAGACCGAAGGCATCATCATGGTCGGCGAGATCGGCGGTGACGCCGAAGAAGCCGGCGCCGAGTACATCAAGAACCATGTGAAGAAGCCGGTCGTCGGTTTCATCGCCGGTGCGTCGGCTCCGGCCGGCAAGCGCATGGGCCACGCGGGCGCGATCGCCTCGGGCGGCAAGGGCACCGCGGAAGGCAAGTTCGCCGCGATGGAAGCCGCTGGCGTGGTCACCGTCCGTTCGCCGGGCGACCTGGGCGCTGCCATCGCCAAGCTGGTGAAATAAGATCGACTGCCTCGCGCAGACGATGCTGTAGAGCCGGCCGCTGGCCGGCTGCCTGAAACAGAAGGGCCGCCTTTGGGCGGCCTTTCTGCGTCTGGCGCCCTGACGGTTCCGGTAACCCCATCCACGCATGGCGTGGATCTACTGAGCCGGGGCTGTCCACGCAGCGAGCGTGCCCGGCGCGCGCATGGCGCGGCGTTACAATGGAAGCATTGCAACCACAGGCTGGATTCCCATGGCTTCGATCCGCATCGCGATGGCGCAGTTCGACTTCCCGGTCGGCGACGTCGCCGGCAACACCGAACGCATCATCGAGATGATCGGCCAGGCGCGCGATGAGTACGGCGCCGAGCTGGTGATGTTCCCCGAGCTGGCGGTGAGCGGCTACCCGCCGGAGGACCTGCTGCTGCGCCCGGGTTTCCTGTACGAGTGCGAGCAGGCGATGACCCGCATCGCCACCGCCTGCCGTGGCATCACCGCCGTGGTCGGCTGGCCACAGGCGGTTGGCGCGGTGGTCTACAACGCTGCCAGCGTACTGCGTGACGGCCTGGTCGAGCAGACCTACCGCAAGCGCGAACTGCCCAACTACGCGGTCTTCGACGAGCGCCGCTACTTCGACGTCGATCCGGATGGTGGCAGCTGCGTGTTCGAGGTCAATGGCATTCCGGTCGGCCTGCTGATCTGCGAGGACCTGTGGTTCGCCGAGCCGCTGGCCGACACCATGCGCGCGGGTGCGCAGCTGGTGGTGGTGCCGAATGCTTCGCCCTACGAGCGTGGCAAGCATGCGCAGCGCGACGCCGTGCTGGCCGCGCGTACCCGCGAGAGCGGGGCGGCCATCGCTTACCTCAACGTGGTGGGCGGCCAGGATGCGCTGGTGTTCGACGGTGCTTCGGTGGTGGCGGATGGTGATGGCACGGTGCACCCGGCCGCTGCTGCCTTCGTCGACCAGTGGCTGGTGGTGGAGTATGACGGTGAGACCCGCCGCTTCATGCCGCATGTGTGGATGGACGACGGCGACGAGAGCATGGACGCGCTGGCCTGGCGCGCGGTGACCCGTGGCATCCAGGACTACTGCCGCAAGAACGGTTTCAGGAAGGTGTGGCTGGGCCTGTCCGGTGGCATCGACTCGGCCCTGGTGCTGGCATTGGCCGTGGATGCGATGGGCGCGGAGAACGTGACCGCCGTGCGCCTGCCGTCGCGCTACACCGCCGGCCTGTCCAACGACCTGGCCGCCGAGCAGTGCCGGGCGCTGGGGGTGAAGCTTGAGGCTGTGTCGATCGAGCCGGCGTTCAAGGGCCTGATGGAATCGCTGGCGCCGATGTTCGAAGGCACCGCGCCGGACGTGACCGAAGAGAACCTGCAGTCGCGCAGCCGCGGCGTGATCCTGATGGCGCTGGCCAACAAGTTCGGTGGCCTGCTGCTGACCACCGGCAACAAGAGCGAGTACGCGGTCGGCTACGCCACCATCTACGGCGACATGTGCGGTGGTTATGCGCCACTGAAGGACCTGTACAAGACCGAAGTGTTCGGCCTGTCCAAGTGGCGCAATACCGTGGGCGGCGCACCGGTGATCCCGCCGGCGGTGATCAGCCGCCCGCCGTCGGCCGAGCTGCGCGAGAACCAGCTGGACCAGGACTCGTTGCCGGCCTATGACGTGCTGGACGGCATCCTCTACCGCTACATCGACCAGGAGCAGTCGCGCGGCGAGATCGTGGCCGCCGGCTACGACGCAGCCGTGGTCGACCGCGTGCTGCGCCTGGTGCGCATCAGCGAGTGGAAGCGGCACCAGGCCGCGCCGGGGCCGAAGGTCTCGCGCCGCGCGTTCGGCCGCGAGCGGCGCTACCCGATCAGCAACGGCTACAAGGGCTGAGGCAGCGCTTGGCGGGTCGTGCCGGCCGCTGGCCGGCAACCCGTTGGCCCCTCCCCGGTGGGTGCGGAGCTTGGTCCGCACGATGGTCGAAGATCATCCACGCTTGGCGTGGATCTACCGGACTCCGTCGAGCAACTGTTCGAGACCGGCGGTTTCCGCAGCGTCGTTGAAGGGATCGTCCCCCAGTCGCGCACGTACGAACCGCAGGCCATCGGCCGCCGCTGCGTCCAGCGTGCCCCGGTGGTCGACGGGGTAGCGCCGGAACGCGACCGGCTCGCCTCGCAGGGCCAGCCCAGCGGCGTACAGCAGGGTGGTCAGGTAGGGCACATCGCGGTCCTGGCTGCCATGGCCCAACATCAGCGGTTGGCTGAAGCCGCGGCGCGGTACGCCGAGATAGTCGTACAGCACCGCCCAGATGCCCGGCACGCTGGCCAGCGGCGCAGTGAACATGCTGCCGGTGTCGGCGCCGTCGAGCGTGGTGGCCAGTTCGCCCAGGCACTGTTCGCGTGCCACCGCCACCCGCGCGCGGCCTTCATCGCTGAGGACGCGGTCGATCTGCGGCGCGACCTGCAGCAGTCCATCGAGCAGATACGCGTGATACGCGTTGAGCGCGCCCGGATTGGCGGTGCGGTTGTCCGGCTTCATCACCAGCGCGGTCAGTTCGACTGCGGTGGGCGTGCCGGTGGTGAAGCTGCCGCGGTACTGCAGCGACGGTCCGCCATAGGTGGGGGCGATGTGGCCCGCCGTGAGCGCGGCGGCACCGCCCTGCGAATGGCCGACCGAGACCCAGCGCGGCGACAGCGTCCCGTTGCCGAGGTACTGGCGGCTGGCCTTGATCATGTCGATGGCGTTGCGCGCGGCAGTGCGCACATGCAGATAGGCATGGTCGCCTGAGCTTCCGAGGCCCTGGTAATCCGCGGCGACCACTGCATAGCCCTGTGCCAGGAACCGATCGAGAAAGCGCCCGTCGCGTTCGGGTTGGTAGGGGCCGGAGACCGAGGGCGCACAACGATCCGCAATGCCCTGGGTGCCATGCGCCCACGACACCACCGGCCAACCGCCGATGGGCGGCGTGCCGGCGGGCAGGTACAGCAGGCCGGTGCCTTCGGCCAGCTGCCCGCGGTGGTCAGGGGTGCGGTAGTGCAGTTTGTAGGCCTGGGCGGCCTGGGACGGCACCCAGGTGGCGCGATAGGGGGCTGCGGACAGCAGATCGCCCGTTGCGTCCTGTGCGGCGGCCGGCGGCGCCGAGGTCAGCGCCAGCAGCGCGATGGCGAGGAGGCAGGACAGAGGGCGGATACTGCAGCAGGGCAGACGGGCCATGGGGCGCTCCGTGATGGCCGGTGTGGCCGTGGCGCTGCAGTGTGGATGGTCGTGCCCGGGCAGGCTGCGACCGGCGTCGCATCCGCCGTGGATTCGTAGCATTCCTAGGTGCCGGCCCCGGCGCGGGGAGGCGGACGAGGAAAGCAGTCGAGCATGGCTTGACTCTACAAAGAAGAAGGGCCCCTTTCGGGGCCCTCGCTTACTTCTTTTCCAGTCGCGCGTTGCGCTGGCCGGTGCTGGCGGACTTCTCGCCGGCGAACGGGTTCAGCTTGCGGATCATCCACGGGTACTTCGGCCACTTGCCTTCCAGCCACGGGTGGTCCGGCTGGTTCAGCTGCAGGACGCGGCGGGCGTCGTCGGCCAGGGTCTTGTTGCCCAGGTGGGTGTAGGAATCGGCCAGCACGGCCACGGCGTCGTACTGGAAGGCGCTCTGCGGGTAGGTTTCCAGCAGGTAGTTGGCGCGGCCCACGGCTGACACCCAGGCGCCGCGGCGCATGTAGTACAGCGCGTTGTCCAGCTCGTGCTGGGCGAACACGTCACGCAGCTCCAGCATGCGCTGGCGCGCATCGGCGGCGTAGCGGCTGTTCGGGTAACGATCAACCACGATGTTGAAGTCCGAGTACGCCTGGTGCGGCGTGGACAGGTCGCGGCGGCTGGCATCCAGCGACCATACGCGCCGCAGGAAAACCGTACTGCGGTTGGAGTTGGCCAGGCCGCGCAGATAGTACAGATAGGCAATGTTGCGGTGGGTCGGGTAGGTACGGATGAAGCGGTCGATGCTGGACACCGCGTCATCGTGCTTGCCGGCCTTGTACTGGGCGTAGGCGGTTTCGATCATCGCCTGCTCGGTGTACGGACCGTACGGATACTGGGCCACCAGACGGCGGAAGCTGGCTTCGGCGCCGCTCCAGTTGCCGCCCTGCATCAGCTTGTGGCTTTTCTCGTACAGCTGTTCGACCGGCACGCCTTCATCGGGGCGATCACCCTTCTTGGCGCCGCGATGGCAGCCGGTTGCGGCGATGACCAGCACCAGCAGCAGGGCGGTGAGGCGGACGGGCGCGGAGAGCATGGCGGAGCGTCGGATCATGGGGTCGAGGCGGGACGCGGCTGGAATACGAAGGGTCGATGATAGCCTAGTGTCCTGTCCAGCGACTGAAACCGGCCGCCGGGACCCCAAAATTTCAAAGAATGCCCCCTGCCATGTCTGAACAACCCTCTGAATCGGCCCGCCAGGCCATCGTCCCCGACACCGCCGCCGGCCGCCGTTTCGACGCGGTCGTGGCCGAACTGTTCCCCGAATACTCGCGCTCGCGGTTGACCGAGTGGATCAAGGCCGGGGAGGTCCTGCTGGACGGTGCCCAGGTGCGCCCGCGCGATCCGCTGCGCGGCGGCGAGGTGGTGACCCTCAACGCGGTGCTGGAAACCCAGACCGATGCCCAGCCGGAGGACATCCCGCTGGACGTGCTGTTCGAGGACGAGCACCTGCTGGTGATCAACAAGCCGGTCGGCCTGGTGGTCCATCCGGGTGCCGGCAACCACAGCGGCACCCTGGTCAACGCGCTGCTGTTCCGCGATCCGTCGGTGGCGGTGCTGCCGCGCGCCGGCATCGTGCACCGCCTGGACAAGGACACCAGCGGCGTGATGGTGGTGGCCAAGACCCTGGAAGCGCAGACCGCGCTGGTCGAGCAGCTGGCGGCACGTGACGTGCACCGTCAGTACCTGGCCATCGTGATGGGCGCGTTGGTGGCCGGTGGTACAGCCGATGCCCCGATCGACCGCCACCCGCGCGACCGCCTGAAGATGGCGGTGCGTGAGGACGGCAAGGAGGCGGTGACCCACTACCGCCTGCGCGAGCGCTTCCGGGCACACACCGCGCTGGAGTGCCGCCTGGAAACCGGCCGTACCCACCAGATCCGCGTGCACATGGCGCACGTGCGCCATCCGATCATCGGCGACCCGCTGTATGGCGGCGCGCTGAAGCTGCCCAAGGGTGCCAGCGACGAGCTGGTGGCCGCGCTGCGCGGCTTCAAGCGCCAGGCCCTGCACGCCGAGACCCTGGAGTTCATGCACCCGATCACCGGTGAACCGGTGCGCAACACCGCGCCGGTGCCGGAGGACATGCTGCACCTGATGAAGGTGCTGCGCGAAGACAGCGAAGCCTTCGCCGCCCGCGAGCGGGACCGCTGGTGATGGCGGCCGCGCTGCCGTTGCTGCAGGCCGACTGGCCGGCGCCCGCAGGCGTCCATGCGCTGACCACGCGCCGGCACGGTGCGGGCATCTCGCCGGCGCCGTTCGCGCAGTTCAACCTGGGCAACCGGCACGCGGCCGATGGTGATACCCCAGCCAACGTTGAGCACAACCGCCAGCTGCTGCAGCAGGGGCTGGCGCTGCCGTCGGCACCGCACTGGCTGCGCCAGGTGCACAGCAGCACCGTGCTGCGCTTCGATGCACCGCCGGTGCCCGGCGCGAGCGAGCCGGTGGCCGACGCGGCGGTAACCTCGGTGCCGGGCGTGGTGCTGGCGATCCTGACCGCCGACTGCCTGCCGGTGGTGTTCGCCGCCGCGGACGGC
>NZ_JAOCGL010000129.1:0-9317 GCF_029842485.1 Stenotrophomonas sp. GD03777 | reverse complement strand
TCGACCAAGGTCGACACCTGCCAACAGCCGCGGGAAATTGTCAGAGGTGGGGCGGTGTGGGTTGGCAGGACCGTTGGCGCCATGGATGGCGCCATCGAGCCCCCATGGACGGGTTTACGGCGTGTCCTGCCAACCCACACCGCCCCGCCATCCAACGGAATGCCCGCTGTTGCTGTTGCTGTTGCTCGGCCTCTGCGGGTGCAGGGCTGCAAGCCCTGCCGAACACCCCTACTTTCGCGGCAGGTAGGTCACCAGGGAAAGGTCGTGCCGGCTCTCCGGCACCAGCGCCACGTACTGCAGGTCCAGCAATCCCCGCGTGGGATGGTTGAGCTTCTTCGCACCTTCATCGAACCGCCGCACGTCGTGCTCCGGCCACCACCGCCGGAACGCCTCGCTGTGCGCGGCGATGTCCTCCACCAGCGCCAGGAACGGCGCCTTGTCCGGCGCCTGCGCCATCGCCGCGCGGAAGCCGGCCAGCAGGCCGCGGGTCATTTCTTCCCAGTTGAGGATCAGCGTGCGGTACGGCGGGTACAGGAACATCAGCCGCAGCGTGTTGCGCTCATGCGGCGCCAGCTGGCTGTAGTCCACGAACAGATCGGCGATGGCCGGGTTCCAGGCCAGGATATCGAACCGGGTGTTGCGCACATAGGCCGGGATCGGCTGCATCGCTTCGACCAGCTGGCGCAGGCCGTCGGTCACGCTCTCGTCCGGCGATTCCAGCGGTACGCCATAGCCGGACAGCGCGAATGCATAGGCGCGTTCGTCGTCGCTCATGCGCAGCACCTTGGCCAGGCGCTCGAGCACTTCGGGCGAGGCGCGCACTTCACGGCCCTGCTCGATCCAGGTGTACCAGCTGACACTGACCCCGATGGCCAGCGCCACTTCCTCGCGCTTCAGGCCCGGGGTGCGCCGCCGCCCGGCCGGGAGGCCGAGCGTGGCGGGGTCGACACGGGCGCGGCAGGCCTTCAGGAAGCTACCGAGTTCCTTGCGTTCACTTTCGCTGCGCATCATCGCCCTCCGCTGCGGAAGGCGATGATATCCGCGCAGGCGCGTCGATCAGGCATCGGCGCGCTTGGAGCCCACGGCCAAACCGGCCTTCAGGCTGGCCTCGACGAACTCGTCCAGGTCGCCGTCCAGCACCTTCTGCGTATCCGAACGCTCGATGCCGGTACGCAGGTCCTTGATACGGCTCTGGTCCAGCACGTAGTTGCGGATCTGGCTGCCCCAGCCGATGTCGGACTTGGTGGCTTCCACCGCGTCCTTCTCGGCGTTGCGCTTCTGGATCTCCAGCTCGTACAGCTTGGCGGCCAGCATCTTCATCGCGTTGTCGCGGTTCTGGTGCTGGCTGCGGCCGGTCTGGCACGCCACAACGATGTTGGTCGGGATGTGGGTGATACGCACCGCCGACTCGGTCTTGTTCACGTGCTGGCCACCGGCACCGGACGAGCGGTACACGTCGGTACGCAGGTCGGCCGGGTTGATGGTGATGTCGATGTTGTCATCGATTTCCGGCGACACGAACACCGAGGTGAAGCTGGTGTGGCGGCGGTTGTCGGAGTCGAACGGCGACTTGCGCACCAGGCGGTGCACGCCGGTCTCGGTCTTCAGCCAGCCATAGGCATAGTCGCCTTCCACGCGCAGCGTGGCCGACTTGATGCCGGCGACGTCGCCACCGGAGACTTCCATCAGCTCGGTCTTCCAGCCGCGCGATTCGCACCAGCGCAGGTACATGCGCAGCAGGATCTCGGCCCAGTCCTGGGCTTCGGTACCACCGGCACCGGCCTGGATGTCGACGAACGCCGCCGCATTGTCCATCTCGCCGGAGAACATGCGCTGGAACTCCAGCTTCTCCACGTGCGCCTGGTGCTTGTCGAGGTCGGCGACCACCGCCAGTGCGGTCTCCTCGTCCTGCTCGGACTCGGCCAGCTCCAGCAGTTCAGTGGCGTCGTTCAGGCCATCGAGCACCGAGGCGATCCCGCCCACGGTCTTTTCCAGGCTGGAACGCTCGCGGCCCAGGTTCTGGGCGTACTCGGCGTTGTTCCAGACGTCGGGGCTTTCCAGCTCCCGCGTTACTTCTTCAAGACGCTCTTTCTTGACGTCGTAGTCAAAGATACCCCCGAAGCGACAGCACGCGATCGGTCAGATCGGTGATGCGCTGGCGGACAGGATTCAGTTCGATCATGTCGGCGGTTATGCATTCAAAAGATGACTGGTAATGATACCGCAGGCCGTGGGCGCCCGGAATGAGGGCCTGGGCCTGCGCCGGGGAGGCGCGAGCGTGATGCGTCGGCGCTGCATTCAGGCAGGCGGTACCCGCCTTGGCGCGGGGAGCCAGCCAGGCTGCAGCCGCCCCCACACAGGGCCTCCTTGCCCCAGAGCGGCGTCGACGAGGGTCTTCCTTGGCCCACCCTCGGACGGCCATTTGGGGCAGTTGACTATTTAACCTCGAACTCGCCCACCAGCACGGTCTCGGCACGGTCCTTCAGTCGCATCGTCACCATCTGATCCTTCTGCTTGGCCGTGCCCCAATGAGTGGTCAGACGCAGCATCAGTGTCGTCGCGCCGGTGACCAGTTGCTGGCGGCTGCCAAAGTAGTTCGCCTCCACCTTGTACTTGCCCGGCTTGGCGTTGCGCAGCGAGAACTGTTCGGGGCCATAGCCGCCGGTGAAGTCCTGCGACATCTGCCCGCCCTGGTAGGTCAGCCGGTTGCCGTAGTAGGCGCGCTCGCCGTTCGGGTCGGTTACCCACAGGTCCATGTCGCTGTTGTCGGCGTCCCACGACAGCACCACGCGCAGGTCCAGCGGCATCGCCTGCAACAGGCGCGGGTCGATGCCGGTGGTATCCAGCCGGGGCGTGCTGCCGGCCACCAGGTTGGTCAGCTCATCCAGCGCGATCAGGGCGATGCCATCGAAGCGGCTGTCCCACGGCCGCACCACCACCTGGTACAGCGGCGCCAGTGCCTGCTGTGGCTTGCCGGCCGCTGCCAGCGCCAGGCCCAGGTCGCGGAAGCTCTGCGGTTCTTCCTGGCCCATCGCCAGCACCTGCTCGAACACCGGCACCGCCAGTGCGGGAGCATCGGCCTGCATCAGTCGGTAACCGAGCACGCGCAGCAGGTGGCGGTTATCCAGATCCATTTCGGCCAGGTTCGACAGCACCCGCAGTGCCAGCTCGCGCTGGCCCTGCTCCAGCAGCAGGTCGGCCACATCGAGGAAGAAGGCGCTGCTGTCGGCGTGGGCATCGCGCTCGGCCAGATAGCGGTCATAGAGCTGCGACGGCGGGCCCTGGCGCAGGCGCCGGGCGATGGCCGAGTCCGGCTGCCAGGCCGCCAGCTGGATGCCGAGCTGGCCATCGTTGGCGGCCGCAGCGGCATCGACCGTGCCGCCGGTGACCACAATCGCATCCAGTGCATTCTCCGACGCGGGCGCCGGACGACGCGCGCGTGCGCTGGCGGCCTGCATACGCTGCTCGGCCGCTGCTGCCGTCGGTGCAGGGGCGGGCGGAGCAGCAGGTGCAGGGGCTGCCAGCATCGCCACGGGTGCGGATTCGGTTGCGTAGTCTGCGGATGCAACGTCCAGCGCCATTTCCTTGGCCTGCGGCGGCGCATCCTTCGGCCAGCTACGGCTCCACCACTGCTGGCGCTCCTTCCAGCGGGCGGCCACTTCATCCAGGCGCTGGCGATCCCCAGCGGCGCGATCCCTGACCTGCACTGCAAACCTGGCGTCGTACTCCGCGCGCAGCGTGCCCGAAGGACGGATCGCATAGCGCAGGTAGTCCTCCAACGTCTCCAGCACGATCAGCGAGGTATCCGGCCCCACCAGGCCAAACCGTTGTGACAGGCGCTGCATCGCCTCGCGGTTGCCACGACGGTCGGCGGCCAGCTGCTGCAGGCGCGCCTGCGCCCACAAACCGGCCAGCAGTTCACCGTCCTTGCTCTTCTGCGTCGCTGGCAGCGCTTCCCACTCGCCGTCGCCCACGCGCACCCGCATCGGCACACCGTCGGCTGCCAGTCGTGCGTGCAGCCACAGCCAGCCGTGGGCTTCACTGCGGCGATCGATCACTACATCCTGCACGCCGCGTCCCGCATCGACCTGCACATCCATCGGCGACGCCAGCAACGCGTGCGCCGCCGCATCGACATCCTTGCCCAGCGCGATGAAGCGACCGCCATGCGCCTCACTCCAACCACGCAGTCGCACGGCATCGGTGCGCGCACCCGCACTGCTGACCGCAAACAGGCGCTGATCGGGTGCCATCGCCGGTAGCTGTTCCGGGCCATAGGTCAGCAGGCCATCGCTGACCAGCAGGTATTCCTTCACGCCCGGCTGCGGCTGCCACTGTGCCAGCGCGCTGGCACCGTCCGGGAGCACGGCCTGCAGGGCTGCGCGCAGTTCACTCCAGTTGCCGGCGCGGATGCGGAAGCGACGCACCGGCTCGGCGCGATCGCGCAGCACGGTCAAGGCCACGGTGCCGTCGCGCAGCGCAGCGAAATAGCGATCCAGCAGGGCGAACTCACGTGTGTGATCGCGCTGGCCCGCCGAACCGGAGCCATCCCACAGCAGGCCGATTTCGCTCGGCAGTTTGCGCGGCGTGCTGCTGGCCGCCACCGGCAGCTGCGCCAGCAGATAGTGGCCATCCTGCCAGGGCGCCACCTGCACCTGTGCCTGGCGGGTCGCCGGCAGATCCCACTGCAGCTGCTTCGGCAGCTGCGCCCCCTTGCCCTGCCACTGCAGCTGGCCCGCGCTGATGCGGAATGGCGCCGTACCTGCGGTGGTCGTGCCAGGTGCCTGCAGTTTCAGTTCAACCGAGGCTGCACCGGCGGCAAACTGCAGCGGCAGCGTCCACTGCCAGCCTTGGCCGGCGAAGGCCAACGGCTCGCGAATCACCAGCTGCACGCGCCGGCTGCCGCCGGCCGGCAGCGGATAGATGCGCAGGCGGAACTGGTTGCCGGCGGTCTGTTCCAGCAGGCCCGGGTCAACGCCGCGGCGGGCAATCTCCTCGAACACCTGGCGGCCGCGGTCCTTCGGCACCGGCACCGCGTCACGCATCTCGCCGTTGATATCCAGCGCGAAGCCGCTGATCTGCTGGCCATCGGCCAGGGGGAACTGCAGCTCGCCCTCCAGCACGCGCCGGTTCGGGTTGTGGAATTCCAGGATGATCCGGGTCTGGGCGATGCCCGCCTGGACCCCGCCCTCGATGCGGGCGTGTCGCAGTTGGACCGCCTGCTCAGCCGCCGGTGCGATCAGCAGCGGCGTGGCGGCCTGCGGCCAGGAGATCGGCGGCGACTGCGCGCCAGCGGGCCAGGCCGCAAGGGCCAGCAACAACACAATGCAGCAACGGGCGAAGACCATGACCGGACTCCAGTGGGATCGTGGACCCTTGAACGCACCAGCAGCCGTAACGGGGTTGGGAGACCCAAAAAGGGGACGGAGGGAATTAAGTCGCTTATGCCCTGTTTGCCAGTTGCGACTTAATCCCCTCCGTCCCCTTTTTCTCAGGCGGGCAGGCAGTGCTCCACGATCAGCTGGATGGCGCTGCCGCCGCGATAGTCGTCGCAGGCCAGCCGGTAGGCGAGGTGCACGTGTCGGCCGGGCGCATTGCCGTGCCAGCCGCCGAAGTGGATCGCGTTGATCGTGCCAGGCACGCCCGGCAGGCGCAGTTCCAGCTTCAGGTGGCGCTCCTTCAGCACGCGCCAGTTGGCCACTTCGAAGTGGCCGTCGAACAGGGGTTCGGGGAAGCCCTGGCCCCATGGGCCGGCCAACCGCAGCGCATCGGCGTGGCGATGATCGAGCTCGTCCGCGGCCAGTTCGCCGTCGCTGAGCACCTGCTGCTGCAGTGCCGCCGGGTCGAGCATTTCCAGCACCACGGCGACGAAGGCGGCCTTGAAGTCATCAACGTGGTCAAGCCGCAGGCTGAGGCCGGCCGCCATGGCGTGACCGCCGAAGCGGTCGATCAGGCCCGGATGGCGCGCATCGACCAGCGCCAGGGCGTCACGGATGTGCAGGCCGGGAATCGAGCGCGCCGAGCCACGCAGCGTGTCGGCGCCCGGTTCGGCCGGAGCGAAGGCAATTACCGGGCGATGCAGGCGATCCTTCATCTTCGAAGCGACCAGGCCGACCACACCGGGATGCCAGTCGGCATCAAACAGGCAGGCGGCCACCGGCCGTTGCCCGGCCATGTCCAGCACCACGCGGGTCAGGGCCTGCTCGGCATCGTCGGTCATCGACTGCTGCACCGCGCGGCGTTCTGCGTTGATCTGCTCCAGCGTCTGCGCGATCTCGCGCGCCTGGCGCGGATCTTCGGTGAGCAGCAGCGCGATGCCCAGCGCCATGTCTTCCAGCCGGCCCGCCGCGTTCAGGCGCGGGCCGAGTGCGAAGCCGATGTCGGTGGCGGTCAGTCGCGCGGCATCCCGGCCACTGGCTTCGATCAGTGCACGCAGGCCGACACAGCCCTGCCCTGCGCGCAGACGGCGCAGGCCTGCGCTGACCAGCGCACGGTTGTTCGGGTCCAGCGCTACCAGGTCCGCAACGGTGCCCACCGCCACCAGATCCAGCAGCGTGGTCAGGTCCGGCCCCTTGCCATCTGCGAAGACGCCGGCCTCGCGCATATGCCGGCGCAGCGCCATCAGCACATAGAAGATCACACCAACACCGGCCAGCGATTTGCTGGGGAAGGCATCGCCATCCAGGTTGGGATCGACGATCACGTCGGCCGGCGGCAGCTGCGGCCCCG
This sequence comes from Stenotrophomonas sp. GD03777, assembly GCF_029842485.1. Lineage (NCBI taxonomy): Bacteria > Pseudomonadati > Pseudomonadota > Gammaproteobacteria > Lysobacterales > Lysobacteraceae > Stenotrophomonas > Stenotrophomonas sp. GD03777. The sequence continues at coordinate 2,588 of NZ_JAOCGL010000129.1, read as the reverse complement.
GCAGATGGTGGTCGGTGACCAGCACCTGCCAGCCGCGCGCCTTGGCCGCGGTGACACCGGCATGGCAGGCAATACCGTGGTCGACCGTGACCAGCAGGTCCGGCTGCAGCGCGGCCAACTCTTCCACCAGCGACGGTGACAGGCCATAGCCATGCACCATGCGGTTCGGCACCGCGTGGAAGACGTGTTGCGCGCCGAGCATGCGCAGGCCACGCACGCCGACCGCACAGGCGGTGGCGCCATCGCAATCGAAATCGCCGACCACCAGGATGCGCTTGTCGTTGGCGATGGCTTCGATCAGCAGGCCCACTGCATCATCGATACCGGTCAGCAGCTCGGGCGCGTGTAGGCTGCCCAGTTTCGGCAGCGCCAGCTCTGGCGTTCCCGCACCACGGCTGGCATAGAGTCTGGCCAGCAATGGCAGCGTGCCCTCTGGCCAGCTGCCGGGCACGACCGCATCGCGGCGGCGGATCAGCGGTGTATCAGAGGGCGGCTGCGCAGCATCGGCGGCAAGGGACATCGGCATCGCCGGTTACGAAAGACCCGCACATCATAACGTGCACCGCTCCCCCGGTCGGCTGCCGCTGCTGACGAGGCAACCTGGCTCTTCGGCCAGCAGCATTTGGATTTCACGACCGCATCTTCCATGCTTGCCTGCCCTGGAACGGACTTCCATCCATGACCCGCACCCTGCTGACCGCGCTGATGGCACTCACCGTGGCCCCGGCCGCCCACTCCGCGACGCCTGAGCCCAGGCCCGGGGTCGAATTCGAACACAACGACTGGTCGCTGGCCTGTGACAACACCCGCACCTGCCGCGCCGCCGGCTACAGTCCGGAAGAACCCGGCAACCTGCTCAGCCTGATGCTTGAGCGCGCCGGCGGCCCGGGTGCGAAGGTGATCGCGCGGCTGCGCAATGGCGAGGATGGCGAAAGCCCGACGCCGACCGGGGCACTGCGCCTGCGCCTGAACGGCAAGGACCTGGGCCCGGTGCGCGACACCGGCGACGGGGACAAAGTGTTGTTGCAGCAGGCACAGACCGATGCACTGGTCGCCGCACTGCCGCGCCAGGCACGCATCGAGATCATCGACGGCAAGGGCAAGGCCTGGCCGATCTCCGACCGCGGTGCAGCGGCCGTACTGCTGAAGATGGACGAGGCACAGGGCCGGCTGGGCACCCCCGGTGCGCTGGTGCGGCGTGGCGACAAGCCCGAAGCAAGCGTGCCTGCGGCGTTGCCGGTGCCAGTGATCGTGCGCGGCACGCTGGTGGCACCGCGCGCCTCGGACGCGGCACTGGCGAAAGCACCGGGCCTGCGCAAGGCACTGATCGCCAGCCTGCCCAAGCCGGATGAGTGCGGCCACCTGAGCGAGGGCGGGACAGATGAAATCGAGATCCAGCGACTGGACACCCAACATGTGCTGGCAAGCACCAGCTGCTTCGTGGGTGCCTACAACTTCAGCAGCGGCTACTGGGTAGTGCAGGACAAGCCGCCGTACGAAGCACGCTTCGTCACGTCCGATGCAGAAGACTTCGATCGCGACGACGCTACGTTGAGCGGTCGCTTCCGTGGGCGCGGCGTCGGTGACTGCTTCTCCGGCCACGACTGGGCTTGGGATGGCGCGCGATTCGTGAAGAGCAGCGAGTTCACCACCGGGCAGTGCCGGGGCGTTGCGGGTGGGCACTGGACGCTGCCGACGGTGGTCAGCGAGGTCCGTTGAGGCGCCGCTACCTGCGGTAGTGCCGACCGCTGGCCGGCAACCCCGACAAACCCTGAGGGGTCAGAGCCGTTTTCCGATGGAAAACGGATCCGACCCCGGTCAGTCGTGCAGCTGGCGCGGCTTCTTCCAGAACTGCCAGCGCTGGCCACGGTCCAGCTGGAACTGCAGGCCGTCCTCGAAGTCCAGTACCAGCCGCTGCAGTTCGCCACGCTTGAGCGCGGCCAGCAGCGGCCGGATCGCATCATTGCCGAGCTGCTGCAAAGAGCGCAGCTGGCGCAGGTCGACCAGCGCATCCACCGCCTGCTCGCCATCCACGGCCACACCAGCCGCCAGGGCCAGGCCCTGCAGCAGCGCGTCCCGGCTGCGCACCTGCGCGTGCGGCGTGCTGACCGACACCGGCATCACGCCACCGCCCCAGAACCACAGCGAATTGATCGGCTGTTGTCCCTGTGCGGCACGCTGCTGGTTCCAGGAATGGTTGTGCAGCAGCACCTGCGCCTCGGTCATCAGCGCCCGCCAGCGACGACCGCCCTCGCCTTCGGGCAGATGCGAGAACAGGTCATCGCCGAGGACCTCGTCGGGGCTGTCGAAGTCCGGCAGCTCGCTGTCGATCGGCAGCCGCAGGTACCAGCGCGAGGGATCGGGTGCGTCGAGCACGAAGCCGGCATCGGCGAACAATGGCTGCAGCACCGGCAGCAACGCGAGGCTGTCGGCCAGCGTCGGCCGCAGTGTTTCGCCGTAGGCCATCATCCGCGCGCCGTGCATGTCCGGCACCATGCAGGCCGGATCGGCACGCAGCCAGCTGGCGCCGGCGGCATCGCCGACGTCGCGCTGGCGGGTCAACGCGGCCACCGGCCAGTGCGGCGCGG
>NZ_JAOCGL010000128.1:0-9468 GCF_029842485.1 Stenotrophomonas sp. GD03777 | reverse complement strand
GGCGCCAAGCTGGAACACCGCCTGCCGGGTGGCGTGACGGTGCTGATGCTGGCCTCCGCGCTGGGCCTTCCGGACATCGTCGCGCGCCTGCTCACGGCGGGTGCCGACGTGCATGCCGGTGACGCGCAGCAGCTGGGTCCGCTGCACTGTGCCGCGCTGTACGGTTTCAGTGCCCGCGACCGCTCGCGCCTGCTGGCGCTGCTCGACACCCTGCTGCTGGCCGGTGCTGAACCGGACCAGGCCGCCGCTGGTTCTGTCACGCCGCTGCTGCTGCTGCTGGGCGCGCGCGCCGAGCCGGGTACCGCCTGCGACGAGCAGGTGGTGATGGCCGCAGTGGAGCGCCTGCTGGACGAGGACGTAAGCCTGGATGTACGCGACCCGCGTGGCTTCGGCCCGCTGCATCTGGCCGCGCTGCATGGCCTGCCGCTGCTGGTGCAGCGCCTGCTGCGCGCCGGCGCCGATCCTGAAGCGCGCGACAGCCTCAACCGCAGCCCGCGCGAGATCGCGGTGATGCGTGGCTTCATCGACGTGGCCGGCGAGTTCGAGCCGCGCGTGCCGGGCGTTTCCTCGATGGCGCGGTTCCTGCGCGACAACGGCTGATCGGGACCCGGTAGATCCACGCCATGCGTGGATGATCGTGCCCGGAAGCCAAAGCATCCACGCATGGCGTGGATCTACTGCCGGAATCCGCAACCTCAATCTGTGGTGGGTGCCGACCGTTGGTCGGCACGCCTATTTGTCGTCCCTTTCCGCGTCGGCCTCGAACAGGTGCATCAGGTCGTTGCGCGCATCACGCGAGGTCTGGATCACCGCGGCCTCGTCGTCGTACACCAGGTACTGGTCACGCAGCAGCTGCTCATCATGCTCACGGAAGCGCTGCACATGGCGTTCGGCCACGTCTGGTGCCACGCCCAGCGCCGTCAGCACGCGCCCGCTCATCTCCAGGCTGGTGCCGAACACTTCGCGGAACGGCTCGGCCGACATGTCCATCAGGCGCCACGCATGCTGGCGGTTGCGCGCTCGCGCCAGCACCTTCGCGTCCGGGTACAGCCGGCGCACCATGCGCACCGCGCGCAGGTTGGTCTCCGGGTCGTCCACGGTGATGACGAACACATCGATGTGCTCGCCACCCGCTGCACGCAGCATCTCCGGGCGGGTCGGGTCGCCGTAGTACAGCTGGTTGCCGAAGCGGCGCAGGTCGGCCACCGTGTCCGGGTTCGCCTCCAGCGCCACGAACGGCACCTTCTGTGCGGTCAGCAGGCGTGCGATCACCTGGCCGAAGCGGCCCATGCCGGCGATCAGCACCTTGGGCCGGTTGTCCGGTGCCACCTTGTCGGCCTCGGCGGTCCCGCGCGGTGGAGCCTTCTCCTGGCCGAGCAGCTTGAGCAGCGCGATCATCAGCAGTGGCGTGATCGCCATCGACAGGCCGACGATCGCCACCAGCCGATCGTGATTGGCGTTGCCCAGCAGGTGCGCGCGCTGCGCTTCGTTGAACACCACGAAGGCGAACTCGCCCCCCAGCCACAGCACGCTGCCCAGCAGCAGCGACTGCCGCGGACTGAGCTTTGCAATACGGCCAATCACATACAGCAGGCTGAACTTGACCACCAGCAGGATCGCCACGCCGGCCGCGATCAGCCACGGCTCTGCGGCGATGCGGTCGAGATCGATGCCCATGCCCACCGCGATGAAGAACAGCCCCAGCAGCAGGCCCTTGAACGGCTCGATCTGCGCTTCCAGTTCGTGCCGGAACTCCGAATCGGACAGCAGCACCCCGGCCAGGAACGCGCCCAGGCTGGGGCTGAGGCCCGCTTCCTGCATGAACCAGGCAGTGCCCAGCACCACCAGCAGGGCGGTGGCGGTGAACACTTCCGGGCTGCGGGTGCGCGCGATGATGCTGAACACCTTGCGCAGCACCGGTCGCCCGCACAGGATCACCACGGCCAGCGCGCCGAGGGCCACGGCGGCGTCTTCCCAGCGCAGGGTCTCGTTCTTCGCCCCGCCCAGCAGCGGGATGGCCGCCAGCAGCGGGATCGCGATCAGGTCCTGGAACAGCAGGATGGCAAAACCCAGCCGGCCATGGTCGCTGTTGATCGCCTTGTGCTCGGACAGCAGCTGCAGGCCTACCGCGGTGGATGACAGCGCCAGCGCAACACCGACCACCAGCGCGCTCTTCCACTGGAAGTGGTCGAGCAGCAGCAGGCCGCCCAGCACCAGCCCGGACATCGCCACCTGCGCCGCGCCCGCGCCGAACACCGAGCGCCGCATCACCTTCAGGCGTGCCGGCGACAGCTCCAGGCCGATCACGAACAGCAGCATCACCACGCCGATCTCGGCCGCGCCGAGGATGCGGTCGGCGTCCTGCACGAAGCCCAGCCCGTCCGGGCCCAGCACCACGCCGGCCGCCAAGTAGCCCAGCACCGCGCCGAAGCCGAACTTCTTGAACACCGGCACGGCAATGACCGCCGCCAGCAGCAGCACCAGGGCCAGTTCCAGACCGCCGCTATGCATGGGAATACCTGGTCATCGGGGAAGCCCGCAGTGCGTCCGTTCGGGTGGGGAAAGCGTGGCGAGCGCCACCCGGCCATTATGCGCGCCGGTTGGTGTATGCACGAGAACAACCGGCCGGCAGGCGCCCGGCGCAGGGATGCCGGGTTGACCTGCATGGCCCGCGGGTCCAGACTGCCCGCCGCTGGCGGCGCACCGCCGGCACGCGCATTCCGGAGTCCCCAACCCATGTCCAGCGACAGTAGAAGTCGACCTCGTTCGACGCCAGCGATGGCCACCGCCTGACATCGGGACGGTTTGCCTGCGTTGGCGTTGCGCGAGGTCGCACCCCCACAAGGCAAAACCGATGAACCAGAAGCAATTGCTGCGCCCGGTGGCCGATGCCGCCGCATTGGCCGCACCGCTGGCGAACTACAACACCGCCGATGCGGTGGAATTCCTCAACACATTGGAACTGGCCCGCGCCGCGGAAACGCTGGCCGCGCTGCCGTTGCCGCGTGCAGTGAAGATGCTGGAAGCGCCGGAGCTGCACCGCAGCGGTGAGCTGGTGGCCGCGCTGCCGCCGGCACGCGCCGCTGCCCTGCTCGGGCTGATGGCTGACGACCGCGCCACCGACATCGTCCACGAGCTGGATGAGGAAGAACGCGCGCGGCTGATCCCGCTGCTGGGCACCGACGCCCGCCAGGTCATCCAGAAGCTGCTGAGCTACCCGCCGAACACCGCCGGCGCGCTGATGACCACCGAATACGTGGCGGTGCCCGCCAGCTGGACCGTGGCGCAGACCCTGCAGCACATCCGCCAGGTCGAGCGCACGCGTGAAACGGTGTACGCGATCTACGTGCTGGACCCGGCCAGCCAGCAGCTGCAGCAGGTGGTGACCATGCGCCGGCTGATCACCGGCCTGCCCGAGGAATCGATCCTGGACGTGGCCCAGGTCAATCCGCCGGTGACGGTGGACGCGCTGATGGACCAGGAAGAAGTGGCGCGGCTGATCCGCCGTCACGACCTGCTGGCGATCCCGGTGGTCGACGCGCAGCAGCAGATGCTCGGCATCGTCACCGTGGACGACGTGCTCGATGCGCTGATCGAGGAATCCACCGAGGACGCGCACAAGTTCGGCGGCATGGAAGCGCTGGACAAGCCCTATATGCAGATCGGCTTCTTCGAGATGCTGCGCAAGCGTGCCGGCTGGCTGAGCGTGCTGTTCCTGGGCGAGATGCTGACGGCCAGTGCGATGCAGCACTACGAGGACGAACTGGCGCGCGCGGTGGTGCTGACCCTGTTCATCCCGTTGATCATGAGTTCGGGCGGAAATTCCGGCTCGCAGGCCACCTCGCTGTTGATCCGCAGCCTGGCGCTGCGCGAACTGCGCCTGCGCGACTGGTGGAAGGTGGCCATCCGCGAGATCCCGACCGGCATGGTGCTGGGTGCCATCCTCGGCTGCCTGGCGATCGTGCGCATCGTGATCTGGCAGCTGGGTGGCCTGCATGACTACGGCGAGCACTGGATCCTGCTGGCGATCACCATCGGCGCCGCGCTGGTCGGCATCGTCACCTTTGGTTCGCTGTCCGGCTCGATGCTGCCCTTCGTCCTGAAGCGCCTCGGCTTCGACCCGGCCAGCGCCTCGGCCCCGTTCGTGGCCACCCTGGTGGATGTGACCGGCCTGGTGATCTATTTCAGCATCGCCGCGCTGATCCTGCACGGCACGCTGCTGTAACAAAACGTGCACGCCGGGGTCGGATCCCTTCGCGCAGCGAAGGGCTCTGACCCCGGATATCCGCAGCAGGGGTCGGAGCCCTTTCCTGCGAAAAGGGATCCGACCCTTCCTCCGACCCCATCGCCACGGAATTTGGGTACCGTAGGCGCATGAGTACCTACCACCTGCAGTCCGTATTCCGTCCGCAGTCGGTCGCGGTGATCGGCGGCAGCCCGCGTGAGCGTTCGGCCGGCCGCGCAGTGATGCGCAACCTGCGCGGCACCGGCTTCCCCGGCAAGGTGGCGTGGATCAACCCGCGGCACGCCGAGATCGATGGCATCCGCACGGTCAAGCGCTTGAAGGACCTGGACTGGGTGCCCGACCTGGTGGTGATCACCGCGCCGGCGGCGATCGTGCCGCAAGTGGTGCGTACAGCTGCAGAGCGTGGCGTGCAGGCGGCGATCATCCTCACCGCGCACCTGGGCGAAGGCCCGGGTTCGTTGTCCGCACAGGTAGAGGCGGTGGCGCGCAAGCATGGCCTGCGCATCCTCGGGCCGCATTGCCTGGGCGTCATCGCGCCGCACGCGCGACTCAATGCCAGCATCGCCGCGCACTTCCCGCAGGCCGGCGACCTCGCGCTGATCTCCGAATCCTCGGCCATTGCCGCCGCGCTGGTGGAGTGGGGCGTGGCGCGCTCGGTGGGCTTCTCCGCCGTGGTTTCGCTGGGCGACACGATGGACGTCGACTTCGGCGACCTGCTCGACTACTTCGCCACGGACTACCGCACCCGCGCCATCCTGCTGTATGTCGAGCAGATCAAGGACGCGCGCAAGTTCATGTCGGCCGCGCGTGCCGCCGCCCGCGCCAAGCCGGTGGTGGTGGTGAAGTCCGGTCGCGCCGAGCGCGTGCAGCCGGGCAGCCGCGATACCCATGTGCAGGCCCTGGCGCGTGCCGATGATGTGTATGGTGCGGCCTTCAATCGTGCCGGCCTGCTGCGCGTGGGTGCGCTGGACGAACTGTTCACTGCTGCCGAATCGCTGGGGCGGCTGGGAACCTTTCCCGGTCGCCGCCTGGCCATTCTCAGCAATGGCGGCGGTGTCGGCCGCCTGGCCGTGGACCAACTGATCGCGCTGCGTGGCACGCTGGCCACCCTTTCCGACAGCACGGTGGAGAAGCTCGATGCGGTGCTGCCGCAGGGCTGGTCGCGCAGCAATCCGGTGGACATCGTGGTCGACGCCGATGGTGACCGCTATGCGTCGGCCATCGAAGCACTGCTGGCCGACAACGAGAACGATGCGGTGATGGTGGTCAACGTGCCAACCGCGTTTACCTCGTCCGCCGACGCGGCGCAGGCCCTCACCCGCACGCTCGGCCTGCGCCCGCGCCATCATCGCGACAAGCCGGTGTTCGCGGTGTGGCTGGGCAACGACGACCAGGCCACCGCCACGCTCAACGCAGCACGAGTGCCGACCTATCCGACCGAGGCCGAAGCAGTACGGGGCTTCCAGCACCTGGTGCGCTACCGCGAGGCACAGAACGCGTTGATGGAAACGCCGCCCAGCCTGCCGCAGGACTTCAGCGTCGACACAGCCACCGCGCGCGCACTGGTCGATGCCGCGCTGGCCAACGGCCAGCAGTGGCTGGACCCGCTGGCCACGCACGAGCTGCTCAAGGCCTACGGCATCCCGTCGGCGCCGGTGATGCATGCGCGCGATGCGCATGAGGCGATGGACCTGGCGCAGCCACTGCTGGAACGCGGTGCGTCCGTAGCGCTGAAGATCCTGTCGCCGGACATTCCGCACAAGTCCGAAGTGGACGGCGTGCGCCTGAATCTGTCCACGCTGCCGGCGGTGCAGAGCGCGGCCAACGCGATCCTGTCGCGTGCGCGCCAGCTGCGGCCGGATGCGCGCATCGATGGCCTGCTGGTACAGCCGACCATCGTCCGCCCGAAGGCGCGCGAACTGATTGTCGGCATCGCCGATGACGCGACGTTCGGCCCGGTGATCGTGGTCGGACGCGGCGGAACCGCCGTCGAAGTGATCAACGACAAGGCGCTGGCCCTGCCGCCGCTGGACCTGCGCCTGGCCCACGAGCTGATCGGCCAGACCCGCGCTTCGCGCATCCTCAAGGCCTACGGCGATGTGCCCGCCGCCGACGAGCGCGCACTGGCGCTGGCACTGGTCAAGCTGGCACAGCTGGCCGCCGACATTCCCGAAGTGCGTACGCTGGACATCAACCCGCTGCTGGTCGACGGCAAGGGCATCCTCGCCCTCGACGCGCGCGTGGCAGTGGCACCGTCGCGCATCCTGCACAAGGGCCGCGGGCATCCGCGCTTCTCGGTGTTCCCGTACCCGAAGGAGTGGGAGCGCACCATCGAACTGTCCGATGGCGGCCGCGCGTTCGTCCGCCCGGTGCGGCCGGAAGACGATGCGCTGTTCCGCGCGTTCTTCGCCCGCGTCAGCGACGAAGACCTGCGCCTGCGCTTCTTCCAGTCGGTGAAGCACTTCAGCCACGAATTCATCGCGCGCCTGACCCAGCTCGACTACGCGCGCTCGATCGCGCTGGTAGCGATCGAACCGCGCAGCGGCGAGATGCTGGGCGCAGTGCGCCTGCACGCCGATGCCGATTACCACCGTGGCGAGTACGGCATCCTGATCCGCTCGGACCTGAAGGGCCACGGCATCGGCTGGCGGCTGATGGCGATCATGATCGAGTACGCGAAGTGGCTGGGCCTGGACGTGGTCGAAGGCCAGGTGCTGCGCGAAAACAGCACCATGCTGGCGATGTGCCAGAGCCTGGGATTCAAGACCAGGCTGGACCCGGACGACCCGACGGTGATGATGGTGACCTTGCCGGTGCAGCAGGTCGAGGTGCCCGACGTGCCGCCGGTGGCGTAATTCCTGTAGAGCCGAGCCTACGCTCGGCTGCTTTTGCGTACGCTTGGCGGCTGCATCACCGCACCGGCTCTACCACCACCGCCGTGCCATAGCACAGCACTTCGGTCAGCCCGGTCATCACATCAGTGGCGTCGTAGCGCATGCCGATGATCGCGTTGGCACCCAGCTGCCGCGCGTGCTTGACCATGTCGCGGTAGGTTTCCTCGCGAGCCTGTTCGCACAGCTCGGTGTAGATGGTGATGTTGCCACCGAAGAGCGTCTGGATACCGCCCAGGAAGTTGCCGACGATCGAACGCGAGCGCACGGTGATACCGCGCACCACGCCGAGGTTGCGCAGGACGCGATGGCCGGGCAGCTCGAAGGCGGTGGTGACCAGCGCATCGTCGAAGCGCAGTGCCGGCGGGGAAGGGGTGCCGCTGTTGTAGGGGTCTGCCATGGTCGCGTCCGTGTCGCTGCCTTCTGTAGAGTCGAGCCATGCTCGACGGGCTGTGCTGCAGTCGAGCATGGCGCGACTCTACAACGCAATCGCCCGTTGCGGCATGGTTCCGTCACCGTGCTGGCGCGACAATATCCCCATGACCGACCGTATCCCCCTGTTGCTGCTGCCCGGCCTGCTCAACGATGCCGAGCTGTGGCGCGCGCAGCTGGCCGACCTGGCCGATATCGCCGACTGCACCGTGGGCGACCAGACCCGTGGCGAGACCCTGCAGGCGGTGGCCGAAGACGTGCTGGCGCAGGCACCGGAGCGCTTTGCGCTGGCCGGGTTCTCGCTGGGCGGTTTCGTCGCCCAGCAGATCCTGCGCATCGCGCCGGAGCGGGTCCTGCAGCTGGCGCTGATTGACACCTCGATCCACGCCGACTCGCCGGAGCGCGCCGAGCAGCGGCGCAGCCAGCGCGCCAGCGTGCGCCTGCCGGGGAAGTTCCACGGCTTCGGCGATGTGCTGATGCGCAGCTACATCGACGCCTCGCGTCTGGACGACTACGTGCTGGTGCAGCGCGTGCGCGACATGACCACCCGCCTGGGCGCGGAGGTGTTCCTGCGCCAGAGCGCACTGGAGCGCAGTGACGGCCATGATGTGCTGGCCGGTTACCGTGATCCGCTGTTGATCGTGTGTGGCGCCAACGACCGCATTACGCCACTCGCGGTGAGCGAGGAAATGCACGCGATGGTGCCGCACTCGCAGCTGGTGGTGGTGCCCGATTGCGGGCACCTGGCGCCGATGGAGAAACCGGACGAGGTCAGTGCGGCAATGCGTGGGTGGTTGTTGCAGGGCAGGGGATGATCCCCGCGTTCTGGTAGGTGCCGACCTTGGTCGGCACGGTGTTTCATCGATCGGTCAGACGTCTGCGCCGACCAGGGTCGGCGTCTACCAGAGCGGTTGCGCGCCGTCTTGGAATCAATCCCAGGCCGGGGCGATGCCTTCCGGGTTGGCCAGGCGATGGCCGCGGTCAAGCTTGGCGATCTGTGCCATGTCTTCGTCGGTCAGGCGGATCGCTGCTGCCTCCAGGTTGCTGGCCAGGTTCTCGCGCTTGGTCGAGGACGGAATGACCGAGAAGCCCTGCTGCAGCGCCCAGGCCAGCGCGATCTGCGCCGGCGTGGCCTGGTGGCGGCCGGCAATGGCCTGGATCACCGGGTCCTTGATTACCTCGCCATAGGCCAGGCTCATGTAGGCGGTGATGTGGATGCCGTTGTCCTGCAGGAATTTCACCAGCAGGCGGTTCTGCAGGTACGGGTGGATCTCGATCTGGTTGGTGGCGATGGCGCCGGCACCCAGGATGCCGATCGCCTTGCGGGTCTGCGCGATGGTGAAGTTGGAGATGCCGATCTCCTTCGTCAGGCCCTGTGCCTTGGCCTCGGCCAGTGCGGTCAGGTACTCCTCCATCGGCACGTCGACCTTGTCGTTCGGCGATGGCCAGTGGATCAGTGCCAGGTCGACATGGTCGGTGCGCAGCTTTTCCAGGCTGGTACGCAGGCTGGCCAGCAGCGCTTCGCGCTTGAACGCGGTGATCCAGACCTTGGTAGTTAGGTAGATCGCTTCGCGCGGCACGCCGGAGTCGGCGATGGCGTGGCCGACTTCGGCTTCGTTGCCGTAGATCTGCGCGGTATCGATGGCGCGGTAGCCGACCTCCAGCGCGTTGCGCACGGAATCGATCACGGTCTGGTCTTTGAGGCGGAAAGTGCCGAGACCGAAGGCGGGGACTGTCATGAGGGGCTCCAGCATTGGGGGAGGGAGACGGGACGATCCACGAAAGGGTAGGTCAGCGGCCGTGTGCATGCCGGCAACGGTGCATTGCACTGCCGTGTACGACCACAGGCCGTAATGAGTGCGGAACGTTGGTCTGCACTGTTCATGCCGCCACCATGCA
>NZ_JAOCGL010000127.1:0-9640 GCF_029842485.1 Stenotrophomonas sp. GD03777 | reverse complement strand
CATCCATGCGGCTGGCACCCCCGCGAACCCACCCCGCCCGGCCTCTGACAATTTCCGTGTGCGTCCACCCACGGAAAGAAAAAAAGGAGAGCAAAAGCTGCTTGGCAGGGCGCTCTTTGTAGAGCCGAGCCCATGCTCGGCTGCTGTTCGCGATAGACCCAGCCGAGCACGGGCTCGGCTCTACATTTTTCTCCGACACCAGAAACCGCTTTTGCCTTTGCCATCTGCATCACCTCAGGTGCCTGTCGAGGCCGGGGCGGTGTGGGCTGGCAGGGGTGTCAGCCGCATGGATGCGGCTGCCAAGCCTCCAGGGATGGATTCACGGCGTCCCCTGCCAGCCCACACCACCCCGGCCCACTCACAGCACCACGAAGCGCCAGCGCTTTGGCCGTTGCTGTTGCTGTTGCATTTGCCCTGCGCCTCTGCCTGCCGCAGGCATCGGCCCTCCCACCAGCCGCACCCGATACAATGGCCGTCTGCCGCAGACCGGCATCCCGTCCCCGAGCCAAAGAGTTGCCCATGTCCATTGTCCGCATGACCGACCTCGACCTCTCCGGCAAGCGCGTGCTGATCCGCCAGGATCTGAACGTGCCGATCGAGAATGGCCGCATCACCTCCGAACAGCGCATCACCGCTTCGCTGCCGACGCTCAAGCGCGCGCTGGAGCAGGGCGCGGCGGTGATGGTCACCTCGCACCTGGGGCGCCCGAAGGAAGGCGTGTGGAGCGAGGCCGATTCGCTGGCACCGGTCGCCCAGCGCCTGTCCGAGCTGCTGGGCCGCGAAGTTCCACTGGTGCGCGACTGGGTCGACGGCGTCGACGTGCAGCCGGGCCAGCTGGTGCTGCTGGAAAACTGCCGCATGAACGTCGGCGAGGGCAAGGACGACGAGGCCCTGTCGAAGAAGTACGCCGCCCTGTGCGACGTGTTCGTGATGGATGCCTTCGGTACCGCGCACCGTGCGCAGGCCTCCACCCATGGTGTCATCCGCTTCGCACCGGTCGCGGCCGGTGGCCCGCTGCTGATGGCCGAGCTGGACGCGCTGGCGCAGGCGCTGGATGCACCGGCCAAGCCGCTGCTGGCCATCGTCGCCGGCAGCAAGGTCAGCACCAAGCTGGAGTTGCTGGCCAATCTGGTTGGCAAGGTCGACCAGCTGATCGTCGGTGGCGGTATCGCGAACACCTTCATCGCCGCAGCTGGCTACAACGTCGGCAAGTCCCTGTACGAGCCGGACCTGCTGGATACCGCGAAGAAGATCGTGGCCGATGCCAAGGCACGCGGCGCCGACATTCCGCTGCCGGTTGACGTGGTCACCGCCAAGCAGTTCCTGCCCGACGCTGCCGCGGAAGTGAAGGCGGTCGATGCCGTTGCCGAAGACGACCTGATCCTGGACATCGGCCCGCAGACCGCCGCGCAGTACGCGCAGCTGATCGAGAAGGCCGGCACCGTGGTCTGGAACGGCCCGGTCGGCGTGTTCGAGTTCGAGTCCTTCAGCAAGGGCACCGAAGCGCTGGCCCGCGCGATCGCCAGCTCGAAGGCGTTCTCCATCGCCGGCGGTGGCGACACCCTGGCCGCAGTCGACAAGTTCGATATCGCCGGCGACGTCAGCTACATCTCCACTGGTGGTGGTGCGTTCCTGGAATTCCTGGAAGGCAAGACCCTGCCGGCTGTCGCCGCACTCGACGCGCGCGGCGCATGAGCGCCGAGCGCGGCAAGGATGTGCTGTTCTTCGATCTTGACGGCACGCTGATCGATTCGCAGGTGGGCATCACCGCCTGCATCGCCTATGCGCTGCAGAAGATGGACCATCCGGTGCCGCCGCAGGAAACCCTGCTGGGCTGGATCGGTCCTTCGCTGCGCACCACCTTCGCGCCGTTGTTCGTCGAACCGGCGCGGGTGGAACAGGCTGTGGGCTACTACCGGGAGCGCTTCGACGTCGAAGGCTGGCGCGAGCACAAGGTGTACCCGCAGGTGGAAGGCACGCTGCGCACGCTGCATGGCCGTGGACACCGGCTGGCGGTGGTCACCGCCAAGAACGAGCCGCACGCGCGCCGCATCCTCGCCCACCTGCCGTTCGGTGGGCTGTTCGAGGAGATCGTCGGTTCAACCCTGGATGGCTCGCGCAGCCACAAGCCGGAACTGGTCGGCGAGGCACTGCGCCGGCTGCAGGTGCAGCCTGCACAGTGCTGGATGATCGGCGACCGGCGCATGGACATCGAAGGCGCGCGCCACCACGGCCTGCGTAGTGTCGGCGTGCTGTGGGGCTTTGGCGGAGAGGCGGAATTGACGGAAGCCGGTGCCAGCCAGCTGGCACGTGAGCCGGCGCAGCTGGAAGCGCTGCTGGCCTAGCTTCCTGTGGAGCCGAGCCCATGCTCGGCTCCACAGAACCGCCCCCCTGCGCCAGCGTATGTCCGGATGATGTCCATTCCATGACCCGCGAAGTCAGGCGGCACAAGGCTGTAACCGTATACATGCGGCGTGAAGGATGTGCTAATTTCCGTTCTTTATCGGGAGAGGCCCATCCACCATGTTCGAGCGTCAGCGTCGCACCAAGATCCTTGCCACCCTCGGTCCGGCCACTGACCCGCCGGGCGTGCTGGAGGATCTGTTCCGCGCCGGCGTCAACGTGGTGCGCCTGAACTTCAGCCATGGCGATCCGTCCGGCCAGGCCAAGCGTGCCGCCGAAGTGCGTGCCGCTGCGGCCCGCGTGGGCGTGGAAGTGGGCATCCTGGCCGACCTGCCGGGCCCGAAGATCCGCATCGAGCGCTTCGCCGAAGGCAAGGTGCAGCTGAAGGCGGGCGACCGCTTCGACCTGATCGCCAGCGAGAACGCCGGCCCGGGCACTGCCAGCGAGGTGGGCGTGAGCTACCTCGGCCTGCCGCAGGACGTCGGCCCGGGTGATGTGCTGCTGCTCGACGACGGCCTGATGCAGTTGCAGGTGGTGGAAGTACAGGGCGACCGTATCGTCAACACCGTGCTCAACGATGGTGTGTTGTCCGACCGCAAGGGCCTGAACAAGCAGGGCGGCGGCCTCTCGCTGGGTGCGCTGACCGAGCGCGACAAGGAGCTGATCGGCATCGTTGCCAAGATTGGCGTGGACTTCATCGCCGTGTCGTTCTGCCGCAATGCGCAGGACATGAACGATGCGCGCGACATCGCCCGTTCGCACGGCTGTGATGCCGCGCTGGTGTCGAAGATCGAGCGCACCGAGGCAATCGAGAACCTGGAAGAAATCGTCGAGGCCAGCGACGTGGTGATGGTCGCCCGTGGCGACCTGGGCGTGGAAATCGGCGATGCCGAGCTGCCGGGCCTGCAGAAGAAGATCATCAAGGCCTCGCTGGCGCAGAACAAGGTGGTGATCACCGCCACGCAGATGCTGCAGTCGATGGTGGAAAGCCCGATCCCGACCCGCGCCGAAGTACTGGACGTGGCCAACTCGGTCATCGACGGCACCGACGCAGTGATGCTGTCGGCGGAAACTGCCGCTGGCGCCTACCCGGTCAAGGCCGTGGAGGCGATGGCACGCATCTGCCTGGGTGCCGAGCGCCAGTTCCAGACCGAGACCGACTTCAACGCGTCGCCGCGCAACCTGGAACGTGCCGACCAGGCGATTGCCATGGCCACCATGTTCCTGTCGCAGCACGTGGGCGTGCGCGCGATCGTGGCGATGACCGAATCCGGTGGCACCGCACGTTACCTGTCGCGTTTCAGGGCCAAGGCGCCGGTGTTCGCGGTGACCCGCCATGACGGTGCGCGCCGGCAGATGGCGCTGATGCGCGATGTGTTCCCGATCAACTTCGACAGCCGCGGCCTGACCCCGCGTGAAGCCGCGCGCGGCAGCATCCGCCTGCTGGTGGAATCGGAACTGCTGCAGGCCGGTGATCGCGTCGTGTTCACCAGTGGCGAGCACATGGAAACCCACGGTGCCACCAATACCCTGCGCCTGCTGGAAGTGGGTGAGGACGGCCGCGCCATCGGCCTGGGCGACCTGTAAGTAGTGCTGCCCTGGGGCCGGCGCCGCGTTGTGGATCCGACCCCGGGGTCAGATCCCGCAGGGGCCCTGACCCCCGACGGCAGGACACGGCGTGTCCGGTGCGGACATTGGAAGCGTTTCCATCCTGTCCTCCACGGCGAGGCAACGGGCCGCGGGGCTATACTTGTGTTTTTCCCGCACCCGCCACAGGAAATACATGAGCATCGAACAGCTGGCTGAAACCGCCCAGGCCATGGTCGCCCCGGGCAAGGGCATCATCGCGATCGACGAATCCACCGCTACCATCGCCAAGCGTTTCGCCGGCGTCGGTATCGAGAACACCGAGGAGAACCGTCGCGCCTACCGCGAGCTGCTGCTGACCACGCCGAAGCTCAACGAGCACATTTCCGGCGCCATCCTGTTTGACGAAACCATCCGCCAGTCGACCAAGGACGGCGTGCCGTTCGCCAAGTACATGGCCGACCACGGCATGATTCCGGGCATCAAGGTGGACAAGGGTGCGCACCCGCTGGCCGGCTGCCCGGGCGAGCTGGTGACCGAAGGCCTCGATGGCCTGCGTGAGCGCCTGCAGGAGTACTACAAGCTGGGCGCGCGCTTCGCCAAGTGGCGTGCAGTCATCAACATCGGCGAGAGCATCCCGTCGGGTACCTGCATCGAATCCAACGCCCATGCGCTGGCCCGCTATGCAGCGCTGTGCCAGGAATGCGGCCTGGTGCCGATGGTCGAGCCGGAAGTGATCATGGACGGCGATCATGACATCGAGACCTGCTACGAAGTCACCGAAGCCACCCTGCGTTCGCTGTTCGACGCCCTGTATCAGCAGAACGTGCTGCTGGAAGGCACCATCCTGAAGGCGTCGATGGTCATCTCCGGCAAGGGCTGCGATGAGCAGGCCGACGTCGAGGAAGTGGCCGAGTCGACCGTGATGTGCCTGAAGAGCACCGTGCCGGCGATCCTGCCGGGCGTCGTGTTCCTGTCCGGTGGCCAGAGCGACGAGCAGTCCACCGAGCACCTGAACGCGATGAACCAGCTGGGCAACCTGCCGTGGCCGCTGAGCTTCTCCTACGGCCGCGCCATGCAGCAGGCCGCGTTGAAGCTGTGGGCCAAGGACATGAAGGGCAACTACGCTGCTGCCCAGAAGACCGTGTACGAGCGCGCCAGGGACAACGGCCTGGCGGCGCTGGGCAAGTGGAACGGTTGATCCGTCCCATCGCTGGATGAACAAGGCAGCGCCGGCATCACGCCGGCGTTTGCTTTTGCGGGTATCTTTTCCGCCCCCATGCGCCTGGCCGGTGCGTGGGAACCACATGGAAGGCCAAGGAGAAACAACATGCGTTTGGCAGCAATCACACTGGCCGTAGCCACGGTCCTGGTCGCCGGCGGTTGCAACCGCATCGGCGGCGGCGCGGATGCGGGCAAGGCCGCGTCGCTCGATTTCGACAAGCCGGTATCCGGCGAGATCACCTCGCGCAGCGGCATCAACTACAACGACGGCAGCCACCACCAGCTCTACCAGATCAAGCTGGAAGACAAGCAACTGGTCGGACTGAAGCTGACCGGTTCGTTGAGTGGCTCGATTGCCGTGTTCAACAACGGCAGCCTGGTGGCCAGCAGCAACACCGGCTACGAGCGCGAAGGCGACGTCTCGCTGGCCTTCCGTGCCAACGGTGGCGGCATCTACCAGGTGGCGGTCAACGCCAACGGCTCGACCGACTATGGTCCGTACCGCCTGCGTGCCGAGAAGCTGGTGCCGTACGACGGCAAGCCGCTGGCGGGCAGCGGCGAGATCGTCGACATGCTGGCCGGTGGTTCCCAGGACTACACCCTGCAGGTGGACAAGGCCGGCCTGTACGAGATCCGCCTGGTGTCGGAGGTCTTCGATCCAGTGCTGAAGCTGTCGGGCCAAGGCGTGGATGCCGAGAATGACGACGGCGGTGACAGCACCAACTCGCGCCTGACCCTGTCGCTGAAGCCGGGCAAGTACACCCTGACCGCGCGTGGCCTGGGCGACGGCGTCAGCGGCATGTTCACCCTGTCGGCCACCCGCATCGAGCTGCCCGGCAATCTGGTCGAGCGCGATGGTACGGCGCTGCCGAAGTCGGGGAGCGTGTACACGATGCTCGACAACGATGGCCGCCGCCGCTTCCTGCTGTCCCTGGACCGCCCGGCCGATGTGCGCCTGGATGCGATCTCCAGCCAGGTCGATACCCTGCTGCGCGTGGTTGGCGGCGATGTCGAGCTGACCGACGACGACGGCGGCAACGGTACCAATTCACGCCTGGAAGAAACCCTGCCGGCCGGTCACTACACCGTCGATGTGTCCAGCCTGAACAATGGCGCAGGCATGGTGGAAGTGCGCGTGCAGGTGGATGGCGCGAGCGCCGACGGGGCCGCAGCCTCGGCGGCACGTGCCGCAGCCGACGCAGCCGCCGTGGCCGATGATGCCGCCGCGGTGGAAGCCTCCAGTCGCTGAGTGTGATCCACGCCGTGCGTGGAAGAGCACTACGCTGCAACGGAAAAGGCCGGGCAATGCCCGGCCTTTTCTTTTACCTGAAGCACCACGGTTCAGTGCGCGGCGGCAAAGCCCGCATCCCCCAGCGGCGGCAGCAGCGACCCGTGCGGTTCGCTGTCCGCGCTTTGCCCGGCGGCGCTCAACGCCTGCTGGTAGGCCTTGGCCGTCGCGGTATTGAACGCCACCAGCACGATGCGCATCGGTTGCGCATGGCTGCGCTGCCAGGCCAGTGTTTCGGTGACCGCGATCTGCGCGGCCTGGTACAACGGGTAGCCATACACGCCGCAGCTGATCGCCGGGAAGGCGATGGAGTGCACGCCCAGTGATTCGGCCAGCTGCAGTGACTTCCAGTAGCAGTTGGCCAGCAACGCCGGTTCATCGCGCTGGCCGTCGTGCCAGACCGGGCCTACCGTGTGCAGTACATGGCGCGCCGGCAACGCATGGGCACCGGTGGCGCGCACTTCACCCGTCGGGCAACGCACGCCCGGGCGCAGCTCCGGCAACTGCTCGCATTCGGCCCGCAAGGCGGGCCCGGCCGCACGATGGATCGCGCCGTCGACACCGCCGCCACCGAGCAGCGTTTCATTGGCCGCGTTGACGATCGCATCCACCGCCAGGGTCGTGATGTCGCCCTGCCAAACCTCGATCTTCATGCGTCCGTCTCCTGCCTGTGAGGTGATCCGCGCAGCATCTGCGCCGGCTGTTCCCACGGTAGGGGACAGGGCATCGATGCTGCGTCATGACCGTCTCACGCGCTGCGATCCAACGGCCTTCGCGCACGATGGCGGGCGACGCCTTCACGCAGGCTGAAGCGGGAAGGGGGCGGATCCTTTTCCGCACGGAAAAGGCTCTGACCCCTGCTGTTACGGCAGGCCGGCCAGCCAGTCGTCGTCGGATCCTTCGTTCACATCGGCGAACAGCGGCGTGGAGAAGTAACGTTCACCGGTGTCCGGCAGCATCGCAAGGATCACCGAGCCCGGTTCAGCGCGGGCAGCGATGTCCAGCGCGCTGGCCACGGTGGCGCCGGCGGAGATGCCGACGAAGATGCCTTCCTCGGCGGCCAGGCGACGCGCGGTGGCGATTGCACGATCGTCTTCGACCGAGACCAGTTCATCCACCACGTCGCGGTTGAGCACGTCCGGCACGAAGTCCGGGGTCCAGCCCTGGATCTTGTGCGGCTTCCAGTCATCCCCCTTGAGCAGGGCGGCGCCGGCCGGTTCGGTGGCGATGATGCGGGTCTGCGGGCGTGCCACCTTCAGCACTTCGCCTACGCCAGTGAGCGTGCCGCCGGTGCCCCAGCCGCTGACGAAGTAGTCCAGCCGCTTGCCGGCGAAGTCGCGCAGGATCTCGGCAGCGGTGGTGTTGCGGTGATACGCCGGGTTGGCCGGGTTGGCGAACTGGCTGGCCAGGAACCAGCCGTGCTGCTCGGCCAGCTCGGCCGCCCTGCGCACCATGCCGCTGCCGCGCTCGGCGGCCGGGGTCAGGATCACCTTGGCGCCGTAGGCACGCATCAGCTTGCGGCGCTCGACCGAGAAGGTTTCGACCATGGTGGCCACGAACTTGTAGCCGCGCGCGGCGGCGACCATCGCCAGTGCCACGCCGGTGTTGCCCGAGGTGGCCTCCACGATCGTGTCGCCCGGCTTGAGCAGGCCGCGTGCTTCGGCATCGAGGATGATCGCCAGCGCCAGGCGGTCCTTCACCGAGCCGCCCGGGTTGAACGACTCGACCTTGGCGTAGACGCTGACCTGTGGCGGCGCCAGGCGCTGCAGCCTGACGATGGGGGTGTTGCCGACGGTATCGAGGATGGAGTCGTACAGGGCCATGGGAGCGCTCCGGAAACGGGGCCGCGACGGGTCACGGCGGGCGAAGGGGGGAGGGCTGGCCGTTCAGGCCAGCGGCTGCCGGCTGACCGTAGCGCCGGCATATGACGCCCGGAAATGACCAGATACCTTTCTTAAACAACCTTTGGTTATAAGCTGGTGACGGCAATTGACCCTAGAGTGGACTTCCGCCCCATGCCGCCTGCCTGCCCATGACGCTGACCCAGCTGCGCTACCTGGTAGCCATCGCCGACGCCGAGCTGAACATCACGCTGGCCGCCTCGCGCGTGCACGCCACCCAGCCCGGCCTGTCCAAGCAGCTCAAGCAGCTGGAGGACGAGCTCGGCTTCCTGCTGTTCGTGCGCAAGGGGCGCAGCCTGGAGTCGGTTACCCCGGCCGGAACCGAAGTCATCGCGCGTGCCCGCGCAGTGCTGGCCGAAGCCAACAACATCCGTACGTACGCGGCAAACCAGCGGCGCGAAAGCCAGGGCCAGCTGATCCTGACCACCACGCACACCCAGGCGCGCTTCGTGTTGCCGCCGGCGGTGGCGGCGATCAAGCAGGCCTATCCGCAGGTCAGCGTGCACCTGCAGCAGGCCGGTGAAACCGACGCGCTGGACCGCTTGAACCAGGGTGACGCCGATATCGCCATCATCAGCACCGCAGGCGGTGAGCCAACCGATGGCATCGCAGTGCCGCTGTTCCGCTGGCGACGCCTGGTGGTGGTACCCAAGGGCCACCCGTTGGACCGCGCCGGCCGCGCACCGGACCTGGCCGCGCTGGCCCGCCAGCCGTTGATCAGCTACGAATCCTCGACCCGACCGAACTCTTCCCTGCAACGCGCCTTCGCCGCCAATGGGCTGGTGCCCGACCTGGCGCTGACCGCGCTCGATGCCGACCTGATCAAGACCTACGTGCGCACGGGCCTGGGCGTAGGCCTGCTGGCCGAGATGGCGGTCAGTTCCAATGACGAAGACCTGAGGTCGTGGCCGGCGCCGGATCCGATCAGCGAGTGCATCGCCTGGGCGGTGTTGCCGCGCGACCGCGTGCTGCGTGATTACGCGCTGGAGCTGGTGCACGTGCTGGCCCCACAGATTGATCCGCGCGACCTGCGGCGGGTGCTGGATGGAAACCAGGCCGCAGCGTGGCCGGTGCCACCGACCTGGGAGTCGCTGACCCAGACCATCACGGTGTGAGGTGGGTCGAGCAGGGCGTGCAGCCCTGCACCTGCCGAATCAAAGGCAAAAGCCGAAGCAACTGCAACTGCTGGCTTCCGTGGGGCGGGGGGGGGGGGGGGGGGGGGGGGGGGGGGGGGGGG
>NZ_JAOCGL010000126.1:0-9654 GCF_029842485.1 Stenotrophomonas sp. GD03777 | reverse complement strand
CAGCCCAGCGGGCGTTTCACCGATACCCTGGCCGGCGCGCAATGGTGGTTCCTGCCGCTGCTGGACGGCGAAGACCGTGCGATCGGCGTGGCCGGCCTGTACCTGCCCGGCGCACAGGCGCGCCTGCTGCCCGAGCAGCGGCAGCTGGCCGAAGCGATGGTCGATGACATCGCCCAGGCCGCGCTGCGCACGCGGCTGGTGGCGGAACTGGAGCAGGCGCACGTCAGCAACGAGACCGAGCGGCTGCGCTCGGCCCTGCTCTCCTCGGTGTCGCACGACCTGCGCTCGCCGCTGGCGGCGATGATCGGGTCGGCCGACAGCCTGGCCAGCTACGGTGCAGCGATGGATACCGCTGATCGCCGCGCCCTGCTGGACACCATCCTGGTCGAGGGCGAACGGCTGGACCGCTACATCCAGAACCTGCTGGACATGACCCGGCTCGGCCACGAAGGGCTGAAGATCAACCGCGACTGGATCGGCGTGGACGAGCTGATCGGCTCGGCGGCACGGCGCCTGCAGCGCTACCAGCCAAAGGTGCGGCTGGAGCTGGACATTCCAGCCACGCTGGCACCGATCTGGGTGCACCCGGCGCTGGTCGAACAGGCCGTGTTCAACGTGATGGAGAACGCGGCCAAGTTCTCGCCGCCCGACGCCGCCGTGCAGGTACAGGCGCGCGAGCTGGACGGCCAGCTGCGCATCGACGTGATCGACGCCGGTCCCGGCATTCCCGATGACGAGCGCGCGCGCATCTTCGACATGTTCTACAGCGTCGAGCGCGGTGACCGAGGCCGCCACGGCACCGGCCTGGGCCTGACCATCTGCCAGGGCATGATCGGCGCACATGGCGGCAGCGTGCAGGCGCTGCCCGGACGCGACGGTCGCGGTACCCTGATCCGCATCACCCTGCCCCTGCTCAAGCCAGCCTCCCACGATGAGCCCGACCCCGATTGATGCCAGCGTGCCGGCCGCACGCGTGCTGGTGATCGATGATGAAACCCAGATCCGCCGGTTCCTGGACATCAGCCTGCGCGCGCAGGGCTACCAGGTGCGGCAGGCCGCCACCGGCCAGGAAGGCCTGCAGCTGGCCGCCAGCGAGGACATGGACCTGGTGATCCTGGATATCGGCCTGCCGGACATGGAAGGCCACGAGGTCCTGGAACAGCTGCGCCAGTGGAGCCAGGTGCCGGTGATCATGCTGACCGTGCGCGCCGGCGAAGCCGAGAAGGTGCGCGCACTGGATACCGGCGCCAACGACTACGTGACCAAGCCGTTCGGCACGCAGGAACTGATGGCGCGCGTGCGGGCGCTGCTGCGCACGCGCAGCGTGCCGACCGATGGCACACCGCCGGTGTTCGACGATGGCCACCTGCACGTGGACCTGGTGCGTCGCGAAGTCGCCCTGCAGGGTGAGCCGGTGGCGTTGACCCGCAAGGAATACGCGCTGCTGTCGCTGCTGCTGCGCAATGCCGGACGGGTGGTGACCCAGCCGCAGATCCTGCAGGAGATCTGGGGGCCGACCCACCAGCACGACACCCACTACCTGCGCATCCTGGTCGGCAAGCTGCGGCACAAGCTGGGCGATTCGGCGCTGGATTCGCGCTACCTGTTCACCGAGCCGGGCGTGGGGTTGCGGTTCAAGGGGTAGTGCCGGCCGCTGGCCGGCAACTGCAGGGTGTGTGAGGTTCATGGGCTTGCCGGCCAGCGGCCGGCACTACCCATTCTGCTGCAGCTTCCAAAGGGGTCAGAACCCCAGCGGGGTGTCGCCCAGCACTGGTTGCAGCTGGCTGCGGAACAGGGCCTGGATGCGTTCCAGTGCCGCCTCGTCGTTGCCTTCAAAGCGCAGCACCAGCACCGGCGTGGTATTGGAGGCACGCACCAGGCCCCAGCCATCGGCGAAGTCCACGCGCAGCCCGTCGATGGTCGACATGCGGCCACCCACATACGGGTTGTCCGGGGACTGCGCCGCCGCCACCAGCATCGCCACCAGGGCATGCGGCGTCCCGTCGGCCACCGGTACTTTCAGCTCCGGCGTGGCGACCATTTCCGGCAGCTCGCCCAGCACCTCGCCCGGCGTTTCCTCGCGCTGGGCCAGGATCTCCAGCAATCGCGCAGCGGCGTACAGACCGTCGTCGAAACCGAACCAGCGTTCCTTGAAGAAGAAGTGGCCGCTCATCTCGCCGGCCAGCTCGGCATCGGTCTCGCGCATCTTCGCCTTCATCAGCGAATGCCCGGTCTTCCACATCAGCGGGCTGCCACCGTTGCGCAACACGTGGTCGGACAGCTTGCCGGTGCACTTCACGTCGTAGATCACCATCGCGCCCGGATTGCGCATCAACACATCGGCAGCAAACAGCATCAGCAGGCGATCGGCGTAGATGATCCGGCCTTCGCCGGTCACCACGCCCAGCCGGTCGCCGTCGCCATCGAAGGCAACGCCGAGATCGGCGCCAAAGCGCTTGACCGTCTGCACCAGGTCTTCCAGGTTGGCCGGTTCGCTCGGGTCGGGATGATGGTTGGGGAAGGTGCCGTCGACATCGCAGTACAGCGGAATGACGTCGGCGCCGATCGCTTCCAGCAGCTGCGGCGCCAGTGCGCCGGCCACGCCATTGCCGGCATCGGCCACGACCTTCAGTGGGCGGTCCAGCTGCACGTCATCGGCGATGCGCTGGATGTAGTCGGCACTGACATCGCGCTGCTGGTAGTCACCGGGCTCAGCGGCCTGCACCAGGCGGCCCTCGACGATGCGCTGGTAGAGATCGGTGATGGCATCGCCGGACAGCGTCTCTCCGCCAATGACCACCTTGAAGCCGTTGTACTCGGGCGGATTGTGGCTGCCGGTGACTGCCACGCAGGTGCCGGTACGCAGATGGAAGGCGGCGTAGTACACCAGCGGGGTCGGCGCCAGGCCGATGTCGATCACCGCGCAGCCGGCACGGCGCAGGCCCTCGGCCAGCCCAGCCGTCAGCTCGGGTCCGGACAGGCGGCCATCGCGACCGATCACCACCTCGCGCAGGCCCTGCTCCAGTGCCACGGTGCCGATGGCCTGGCCGATCAGCGCCGCGGTCTTCGGTGTCAGTTCACTGCCCACCACGCCGCGGATGTCATAAGCACGGAAGATGCCGGCGGCCAGCTC
The DNA here is from genome assembly GCF_029842485.1 of Stenotrophomonas sp. GD03777. Classification (NCBI taxonomy): domain Bacteria; kingdom Pseudomonadati; phylum Pseudomonadota; class Gammaproteobacteria; order Lysobacterales; family Lysobacteraceae; genus Stenotrophomonas; species Stenotrophomonas sp. GD03777. The sequence continues at coordinate 6,521 of NZ_JAOCGL010000126.1, read as the reverse complement.
TTCAGCGGGCACTGGCGGTGGCGGCGGTGGCGCGGCATCGCCACTGCCGGTCACAGCGGCCTCGGGTGGCGGCGCCTGCTGCAGGCTCTCGCTCAGGGTCGGGCCATGGTCGGCCTCGGACGCTGCGGCGCGGCGCGGCAGGGGCAGCGACTTCGGCAGTCGGTCACGTCCCACCACCAGCAACACGGCAATGAACGCCAGCAGCAACGCCACAATGGCGCTGGCCAGCGCGCCCAGGCCCAGCGGACCGGCGTCGACATTCGGCACCGACGCGACCAGCCGCAGCGGCGTGCCTGCAACCGGGCGCGCCAGGGCTTCGGCGCTTTCGGACAGGCCCACGTCGCCCTGGGTGACCAGATCGAAGCCACCCTGGCGCAGGCCAAGGAAGCCGGCGGACGGCGCACGCACCTGGTCCAGCGGCGAGGTCAGCCGCAGCAGCGGCTGGCGGACATAGATCACGGCCGGCCCCAGGCTGCCCAGCTGCACTGGCGCAGCCAGGCCCAGGCGATTGCCGCCACCATCGCGGACGACGCGCAGGCTGGGTTTGCCCTCAGCCACCGCCGCTTCCAGCAGGGCCAGGCGTGCATACCCGAAGGTGGCCGGATCGGCATAGGCGTTGGCCAGATCGGCCGTCAGCACCTCGACCTGCTCAACCCCGGTCCAGCTCTCGCGCACGGCCAGCGCCGCTGCAGCGGCATCGCCGGCCTGCAGCGCCTGCTGCACGCGATCGTTCTTCAACTGCTGCTGCAGCTGCTGCAACTGGCCTGCAGCGGCCTGCTGCAGGCCCTGCACGGCCTGGTCGCGCGCTTCTTCCAGCGCCTGGCCGTTGGCCTCCTGCCGCCATTGCTGCACCGCGCTCCATCCGAACCAGCCGGCCAGCAGGATCAGCAGCACCCCCAGTAGTGGTGCACTGCGACCCAACGACCGTCCCCGCTGTCCTTCCCCGATGCCGCTCATCGATGTCCCCTGTCAACGCACCCCGGTATGGCCGAATCCACCCGTGCCCCGCACGCTGTCGGTGAAAGTATCCACCACCTGCAGGCTGACGCGGGCAATCGGAACCACCACCAGCTGCGCGATGCGATCGCCGGGCTCGATGGTGAAGGCCTCGCGGCCACGGTTCCAGACGCTGATCAGCAGCGGCCCCTGGTAGTCGGCATCGATCAGGCCGGTGCCGTTGCCCAGCACGATGCCATGCCGATGGCCCAGCCCGGAACGCGGCAGGATCACCGCGCACAGGTTCGGGTCGGCAATGTGGATGGCCAGGCCGCTGGGCACCAGCGCGGTGTCGCCCGGCTGCAGGGTCAGCGCGGTATCCAGCGCCGCGCGCAGGTCCATGCCGGCGCTGGCTTCGGTGGCGTAGGCCGGCAGCGGCCAGCTGTCGCCGAAGCGCGGATCGAGCAGCTTGATCTGCAGCGGTTGGGAAAGGGATGCCTGGGTCATGCCTGGAGTCTCCGCGCGATCAGCGCCAGCAGTTGTTCGGCCAGTTCGCGCTTGGAGGTGGCCGGGAATACCTGTTCACCGTCCTGCCAGAAGGCCGTGGCGGCATTGTTGTCGCTCTCGAAACCACCGCCACTGATGCCGACCTGGTTGGCGATCACCAGGTCCAGGCGCTTGTCGATCAGCTTGCCGCGAGCATATTTCTCCACGTCATGGGTCTCGGCGGCAAAGCCGACCACCAGCTTCAGCGACTGCGTCTGCGCGGCGACTTCGGCCAGGATGTCCGGCGTGCGCACCAGCTCGATCACCAGCGACTGGCTGTCGGCGGTCTTCTTCAGCTTCTGCGCGGCGACCTGGCGCGGGGTGTAGTCGGACACTGCGGCGGCACCGATATAGATGTCGGCGGGCAGCGACTTCAGTACGGCATCGCGCATCTGCGCGGCCGAGCGCACATCGATGCGCTGCACGCCCGGCGGCGTCGGCAGCTGTACCGGGCCACTGACCAGCACCACCTGCGCGCCCAGCGCGGCGGCGGCGGCGGCCAGGGCGAAGCCCATCTTGCCGCTGCTGCGGTTGCCGACGTAGCGCACCGGATCGATGTCTTCGTAGGTCGGGCCGGCACTGATCAGCAGGCGCAACCCCTGCAGGGCACGGGTTTCCGGCGCGGCAACCGTCGCAACGACCCCGCCATTGGTCGCCAGCGCGGCCACGATGTCGCCCGGTTCGGCCAGCCGACCGGGGCCGGATTCACCTTCGGCCAGCGGGCCATCGACCGGGCCGATCACCTGCGCACCGCGCTGGCGCAGCAGGGCGATGTTGGCCTGGGTAGCCGGATGCAGCCACATCCGGTGGTTCATTGCCGGGCAGATCGTCAGCGGTGCGGTGCTGGCCAGACACAGGGTGCTGACCAGGTCATCGGCATGGCCCTGGGCCAGCCGCGCCAGCAGATCGGCGGTACCCGGCGCGACCACGATGCGGTCGGCCCAGCGGGCCAGCTCGATGTGGCCCATGGCCTGCTCGGCGGCGCTGTCCCACAGCGTGGTGCGGGTCGGCTGCCCGGACAGGGCCTGGAAGCTGAGGGGGGTGACGAACTGCTGGGCGCCGGCGGTCATCGCCACCTGCACCTGGGCGCCCGCGTCACGCAGGCGCCGCACCAGCTCCAGGGCCTTGTAGGCCGCGATCCCGCCTCCGACGCACAACAGCAGTTTCTGGCCTTCCAGCGCGCGGGCCGGCGCGGGGGAAGCGTTGGGGGAGTCAGCCACCTGGAATTCCTGTGCAAACGAGGGCATTAGCTTACCCGATGGTCGGTAATGTCCCGGTACACGGCACACATAGCGGGCGGCTATCAGCAGATGGGACTTGCGCCACAACGCTTCCGGGGTTCAAGACACTGCGATTCGGAACTTTCCTATACCTGTTGGCCGGCCACGTTTGCAGAATCGTCAGTGGCCACCGCAGGTGTGCCGCTTCGCTTTTCGAGGATTCCGCGTGCACCCGCGCATCATCATCGCCGACGACCATCCCGTCGTCCTGCACGGCATCCGCATCGTGCTGCAGACCCATCTGATGGAGGTCGTCGGCAGCGCGCGTGACGGCGCCCAGCTGCTGCAGCTGGTCGAGCACCACGGCTGCGACGCGGTGCTGACCGACCTCTCCATGCCGGGCACCGGCCCGGATGGCCCGGAACTGATCGCTGAGCTGCGCGCACGCCACCCGGGCATGCCCGTGGTGGTGCTTACCGGCGCCCGTCACCCCGGCCTGCTCGATGGCCTGCTGCGTGAAGGTGTCAGTGGCCTGGTCGACAAGTGCGCCGATTTCGGCGAGTTGCCGCAGGCCCTGAACGCGGCCATGGCTGGGCAGGTGTTCGTCTCGCAGCAGCTGCGCGACCACCTGCAGGCGCGCGACCTGATGTTCGCGCGTGAGCCGGCGGCGCTGTCGGCCCGCGAACAGGAAGTGCTGGACCTGTTGGCCGCCGGGCTGAAAGTGAACGCCATCGCCGTCCACTGCGGCCGCAGCCCGAAAACGATCAGCCGGCAGAAGGCCGAAGCCAAGCGCAAGCTGGGGCTGCAGAACAACCAGGAGCTGTTCGCCTATCTGCAGTCGCGACGCGACTGAGGCAACAGCCTACCCGGGCGTGCGCCCTGCCCTGATGGGACGCATCACGCGCGCTGGCGATGATGCAGGCATGCCCATCCATGACTGGCCCGAGCAGGAACGTCCCCGCGAGAAGCTGATCGCCCGCGGCCCCGCCACGTTGTCCGACGCAGAGCTGCTGGCGCTGTTTCTCGGCTCCGGCTTCGGTGGACGCGACGCGGTGCAGACCGCCCGCGACCTGTTGCAGGCGCATGGCCCCCTGCGCGTGCTGCTGGACCGCCCGGCCCGCGAGCTGGCCCGGTTGCCGGGGCTGGGGCCGGCACGAAGCTGTGCCCTGGCCGCCGGCCTGGAACTGGCCCATCGCTACCTGGCCGCCGAGCTTCAGCAGGGCGAGGCGGTCGGCAACAACCCAGCCGCGGTCGGCCGCTACCTGCAGCACCGCCTGCGCGGCCAGGCCCGCGAGATCTTCATGGCGCTGTTCCTGGACAACCGCCACCGGCTGATCGCCTGCGAGGAACTGTTCCAGGGCACCATCAATGCCGCCCCGGTCTACCCCCGCGAGGTGGTGCGGCGAGCCCTGCTGCACAATGCGGCAGCGGTGATCCTCAGCCACAACCACCCCTCCGGCGACCCGGAACCCTCCGGCGCCGATACCCGGATCACCGATGAACTGCAGCAGGCGCTGGCACTGGTGGACGTACGCCTGCTGGACCACTTCGTGGTCGGCGAAGGCCGCCCCGTTTCGTTTGCTGAACGGGGCCTGCTGTCCCCGCCCCAGCCACGCCTGTTCGGCTGAGCGGGCCTGACCAGGGCCGGGCAGGTACCCCCCACAGGCATGTTCTGGTCAGCGTGGGCGCGGGTATCTGCGCTAAAATGGGCGATTCCGCCGCTCATTCTCACAGCAGGCCTCGTGAAAAATCTCCTCCGCGCCCTGATCAGCCAAGGCATCGAAGCCTTGCGCGCCAATGGCACCCTGCCCGCCGACTCCCTGCCGCCGGACTTCGTGGTCGAGCGCCCGAAGACCCGTGACCATGGCGACTTCGCCACCAACGCCGCGATGCTGCTGGCCAAGGCCGCGCGCAGCAATCCGCGCGCACTGGCTCAGGCGCTGGTCGAGGCGCTTCCGCGCAGCGAGGACGTCAGCAAGGTCGAGATCGCCGGCCCTGGCTTCATCAACTTCCACCTGGCTCCGGCTGCGTACCAGCGCGAAGCCGCGTCGGTCATCAAGGAAGCCCACGACTACGGCCGCAACCTGTCCGGCAATGGCCGCACGGTGGGCGTGGAGTACGTGTCGGCCAACCCGACCGGCCCGCTGCATGTCGGCCATGGCCGCGCGGCGGCTATCGGCGACTGCGTGGCCCGCGTGCTCGACGCCAACGGCTGGAACGCCAAGCGCGAGTTCTACTACAACGACGCCGGCGTGCAGATCGAGAACCTGGCGCTGTCGGTGCAGGCCCGCGTGAAGGGCATTGCGCCGGACCAGGAAGGCTGGCCGGAAGGCGGCTACCGCGGTGAGTACATCGCCGACGTTGCCCGCGCCTACATGGCCGGCGCCAGCGTTGACCTGGAAGGCACGCTGGTGGTCGGCGCCAAGGACCCGGACGACATGCAGGCGATCCGTCGCTTCGCCGTGGCCTACCTGCGCAACGAGCAGAACCTGGACCTGGCCGCCTTCGGCGTCGACTTCGACATCTACTTCCTGGAAAGCTCGCTGTACGCCGATGGCAAGGTCGCCGAGGCCGTGGCCAAGCTGCAGGCCTCCGGGCACACCTACGAGGAAGGCGGCGCGCTGTGGCTGCGCAGCACCGATTTCGGTGACGACAAGGACCGCGTGATGCGCAAGTCCGACGGCACCTTCACCTACTTCGTACCGGACGTGGCCTACCACCTGTCCAAGTGGCAGCGCGGCTACGAGCGCGCGATCACCGAACTGGGTGCCGATCACCACGGCTCGCTGGCGCGCGTACGCGCCGGCCTGCAGGCGCTGGAAGTGGGCATCCCGCAGGGCTGGCCGGAATACGTGCTGCACCAGATGGTCACCGTCATGCGCGGCGGCGAGGAAGTGAAGCTGTCCAAGCGTGCCGGCAGCTATTTCACCCTGCGCGACCTGATCGAGGAGGCCGGCCGCGATGCGACCCGCTGGTTCCTGATCGCGCGCAAGCCCGATTCGCAGCTGACCTTCGACATCGACCTGGCCCGCCAGCAGAGCAACGACAATCCGGTGTTCTACGTGCAGTACGCGCACGCCCGCGTCTGCAGCCTGCTGCGCCAGGCCCAGGAAAAGGGCCTTGTGTACGAGCAGGGCAATGGCCTGGCCAATCTGGGCCGCCTGGCCGACGATGCCTCGCTGGGGCTGATGAACGAGATCTCGCGGTATCCGGAAGTGGTGGAAGCGGCCGGCGTGGCGCTGGAGCCGCACCTGGTGGCGCAGTACCTGCGTGAATTGGCGCATGCCTTCCACACGTGGTATCACGGGACGCCGGTGCTGGTGGACGACGCCACCGATCGCAACGCCAAGCTGACCCTGGCCTGCGCGGCGCGCCAGGTGCTGGCCAACGGCCTCGAACTCCTGGGCGTGAGTGCCCCGGAAAAAATGTAAGCATCAGGAGACGCAGTACACATGGCAGCACGACGCGGCAAAACCCAGGCACGACGCAACAGCAGCAGCCAGGGCACCCCCGGATGGGTGTGGCTGGTGGCCGGTGTGGCGATCGCCGCCGTGGTGTTCCTGGCGGCGCCGAACCTGTTCAAGGGCGAAGGCGATGGCTTCCTGCGTGCCGGTCCGCAGCCGAACCCGAACGCGCAGCCGGCCCCGGTCGCTGATGCCGACAGCGATGTCGGCAGCCAGCCGGCCGCGCAGCCGGCCACGCCGAAGCCGGCCGAACCGGAGAAGCCCGCCGCGACGCAGTACGACTTCTACACCCTGCTGCCGGGCAAGGAAGTGGAAATGTCCGACGCCGAACTGGCCGCCAGCGCGCGCGCCGAGG
>NZ_JAOCGL010000125.1:0-9704 GCF_029842485.1 Stenotrophomonas sp. GD03777 | reverse complement strand
TTCATCCACGCATGGCGTGAATCTACTGAAGGCCGCTGCAGCGCTGTCGAACCCGAGCATCAACAGCAGCGGCCACCATTGCGCCCGCCGTAGCGCGCTTCCTGGCGCTCGCGGAAGAACGTCTTGTAGTCCATCGGCTCCTGGTCCGGATGCTTTTCCAGCATATGCCGGACGTAGTTGTCGTAATCAGGAATGCCACAGCACAGTCGTGCGGTCTGCACCAGGCGCCGCCAGATGCGGCGGTGCGCCTGGTACTGGCCGGCGGGAACCAGTTGCGTACTCATCACAGATCCACCATTTCATGCGGCTTCAGCGCCACGTAAGGGGTCTCGCGGTCGCTGCGCTGCGGATTGCGGCGTGCCGCCAGGATGGTCTTGATCGAATACACCAGGACTGCGCCCACCACCAGCAGGAACAGCGCGGTCAGGCCGGTATTGACGTAGGCGTTGACCACGATCTGCTTCATCTGCGCCACCGACTTGGCCGGCGCCGTGATCGTGTCGCTGGCGAGCGCGGCCTGGAACTTGTGTGCCTGTGCCAGGAAACCCTGCGCCGGGTTGCTGTCGAAGATCTTGATGAAGCCGGCATAGGTGGTGCAGATCAGCAGCCACACCGCCGGTACCGCAGTGACCCACGCATAGCGGTCGCGCTTCATCTTGAACAGCACTACCGTGCCCAGCATCAGCGCGATACCGGCCAGCATCTGGTTGGAGATGCCGAACAACGGCCACAGGGTCTGGATGCCGCCGAACGGATCGACCACACCGGTGTAGAGCAGGTAGCCCCACAGCGCCACGCAGCCGGCGGTACCGATGATGTTGGCGGTCCACGACTCGGTCTTCTTCAGCGCCGGCACGAAGTTGCCCAGCAGGTCCTGCAGCATGAAGCGTCCAGCACGGGTGCCGGCGTCCACCGCGGTCAGGATGAACAATGCTTCGAACAGGATCGCGAAGTGGTACCAGAACGCCATCATTGCGTCGCTGCCACTGGGGATTGCTTCGTGCAGGATCTGCGCGATGCCCACCGCCAGTGTCGGCGCGCCACCTGCACGATGCAGGATGGTCGGCTCGCCGATCGCCGCCGCGGTCGCGGTCAGCTGCTCCGGCGTGATGGTGAAGCCCCAGGTGTTGGTGATGTAGTGCGCCGCCGACGCAGCATCGGCACCGATCACCGCGGCCGGGCTGTTCATCGCGAAGTAGATGCCCGGGTCGATGATCGATGCGGCCACCAGTGCCATCACCGCCACGAACGATTCCATCAGCATGCCGCCGTAGCCGATGTAGCGCATGTGCGCTTCATTGGCCAGCAGCTTCGGCGTGGTGCCGGAGGAAATCAGCGCATGGAAACCAGAGACCGCACCGCAGGCGATGGTGATGAACAGGAACGGGAACATGCCGCCCTTCCACACCGGGCCGTCGCCACTGGCGGCGAACTGGGTCAGCGCCGGCATCTTCAGTTCCGGCATCACGATCAGGATGCCGACGGCCAGCGCGATGATCGTGCCGATCTTGAGGAAGGTCGACAGGTAGTCGCGCGGGGCCAGCAACAGCCACACCGGCAGCACCGATGCGACGAAGCCGTAGCCGATCAGCATCCAGGTGATCTGGGTGCCAGTGAACGTGAACGCCGGGCCCCACACCGGGTCGGCGGCGACCTTGCCGCCGTACCAGATCGCGGCCAGCAGCAGGATCAGGCCGACCACCGAGATCTCGCCGATCTTGCCGGGGCGGATATAGCGCATGTACACGCCCATCAGGATGGCGATAGGCATCGTCGCGATTACCGTGAACATGCCCCACGGGCTTTCGGCCAGCGCCTTGACCACCACCATCGCCAGCACCGCCAGGATGATGATCATGATCAGGAACGCACCGAACAACGCGATGGTGCCGGGTACCTGGCCCATCTCTTCTCGTACCAGGTCGCCCAGCGAACGGCCGTTGCGACGGCTGGACAGGAACAGCACCATGAAGTCCTGCACCGCACCGGCCAGCACCACGCCCACCACCAGCCACAGCAGTCCAGGCAGGTAGCCCATCTGCGCGGCCAGGACCGGGCCGACCAGCGGGCCGGCGCCGGCGATGGCGGCGAAGTGGTGGCCGAACAATACGTGCTTGTTGGTGGGCACGTAGTCCAGGCCATCGTTGTTGATCACCGCCGGCGTGGCCCGGGTCGGATCGAGCTGCATCACCTTGTTGGCGATGAACAGGCTGTAGAAGCGGTAGGCCACCAGGTACAGCGACACCGCGGCGACGACGATCCACAGCGCATTGATGTGTTCGCCGCGGCGCAGGGCCACGGTGCCCAGACAGAAGGCGCCGAGCAGGGCGAGGACCGCCCAGCCTATTTTGGAAAACCCTTTCATGAGGTGCTCTCTCCCGGAAAGACAGTCAAAGAGTCCCGCGTGCCCTCGACAGGGTCAATTGGCACAGGACGAATCGGCGGTAGTACTTTGGTCGTACGCTTGTTGTGCTGACGTGCAGCGAACATCAGGGATGGAACAATCGGTTGCGGCGCCGTCCATTGGCGTGTGGCCGTGCGGCGTCCATCTTCAGTGGCATCCATCCAACAGGAGTCGCCATGAGCTTTCCCGAACCGGTCCGCGTGCTGCGGACCATCCGTGGCATGCCCACCTCCGACGGTGCCGGCGTGCGCCTGACCCGCGTCATCGGTGGCCCGACGCTGCCCGACCTCGATCCGTTCCTGCTGCTCGATGAATTCGGCACCGACCGCGCCGAGGACTACATCGCCGGTTTCCCGGAGCATCCGCACCGCGGATTCGAGACCGTCACCTACATGCTCGACGGGCGCATGCGGCATCGCGACAACCATGGCAACGAAGGCCTGCTGACCCCGGGCAGCGTGCAGTGGATGACCGCTGGCCGTGGCCTGGTGCATTCGGAGATGCCCGAGCAGGAGAGCGGGCAGATGCGCGGTTTCCAGCTGTGGGTGAATCTGCCGGCGAAGGAGAAGATGACCGAGCCGAAGTACCAGGAGTTCGCGCCTGAGCGGATTCCGGTGGTGCACCCGGAAGCGGGCGTGGAGGTGAAGGTGATTGCTGGCACGGTCGATGGCACCCGCGGCCCGATCGTGCAACCGGCCACCGACCCGCTCTACCTCGACATCACGCTGGCGCCCGACCGTGCCTGGACCTATGCGCTGCCGGAAGGGCACAACGCCTTTGCGTACGTATTCGAAGGTGGCGTGACCGTGGGTGAGCAGGACGCCGCGCGCGACGTCGCCCGCCAGGAACTGGCGGTGCTGGGCGGTGGCGAGCAGTTGCACATCTCGGCCGGCAATGAAGGCGCGCGCCTGATCCTGGTGGCCGGCCGTCCGCTGCGCGAACCGGTGATGCGCCACGGGCCGTTCGTGATGAACACGCGGCAGGAACTGATGCAGGCCTTCGTCGATTTCCAGGAAGGCAAGTTCTGACGTAGTACCGGCCGCTGGCCGGCAACTGCCTCGCATGGAGGCGGATCGGGGTGCCGGCCAGCGACCGGCACAACCGTTGGATGGGGTCGCGCTGCGGGGATGCTGCCAGGCAGTCATCCCCGTCATCCTCAGCGCCCGGCGGCCACGGCCGACGGGGTCAGGCTCATGCCCTGCGCCAGCTGTTGCAGTGACCCCAGCTCCTGCGCGCTGTCCGGATACAGCGAAATCTGCGCGTAACGCCCCTTGTCGAGCTTGACCACGCTGATGCGCCGTTCGGCATACCCCGGCGGTTGCTGGCCGCCCAGGTCGGGCTGGTACCAGTACAGCGATTCACCGCCGAAGCTGCCTTTTTCCTGCCGCAGCGAGCGGTTCAGCGGAATGGACGGGTCACGCGCGCTGAGCATCAGGCTCAGCACTTCGCGGCCATCAGGGGTGCTGGCGCGGCAGACCAGGAAATCGGCCTGCACCTGCTGCTGCCACTGCAGACCGCTGCTGGCCGGCAGCGAAGGACATTCGGACGGCGCCTGCGCGGCGGCGTGGGCCGCAGCGAAAAGCAGGCTCGACAACATGACAGGCACGAACTTCATGCATCCCCCAAGGTGATGAATTGGTTGGCTTCGCCAGCAGAGCCGGCGACCATGGCATCCCATCCCCGGACGCCCCCCATCCGGCATGTGCACGGACGGTCAACTCAACCTTAACGGAACGTGAGCAATCGCACAATTCGCGGTTGCAAGCGCAACCATTGCGGCCGAGGGTCGGCCGCAATGGTTGCTGCGGGGATCAGCGGTCGTTGCCGATCCACTTGTAGATCAGGCCGCCAATCGCGCCACCCAGCAACGGGGCGACCCAGAACAGCCACAACTGGCTGACCGCACCGCTGCCGGCGAAGAAGGCAACGGCCGTGGAGCGGGCCGGGTTCACCGAGGTGTTGGTGACCGGGATGCTGATCAGGTGGATCAGGGTCAGCGACAGGCCGATCGCCAGCGGGGCGAACCCGGCCGGTGCCTTGCCGTGGGTGGAGCCCATGATCACGATCAGGAACACCGCGGTCAGGACCACTTCGCACAGGAAGGCCGCAGCCACGCTGTAACCACCGGGCGACAGCGCGCCATAGCCATTGCTGGCGAACGCTCCGGCCTGGCTGCCATCGATGGCGAAGCCGCTGGCGCCGGAGGCGATCTGCAGCAGGATGAAGCCGGCCAGCAGGCCGCCCGCAACCTGGGCGATGATGTACGGCACCAGGTCCTTGGTCGGGAAACGACCACCGGCCCACAGGCCGACGCTGACCGCCGGATTGAAGTGCGCGCCAGAGATATGGCCGAACGCATAGGCGCCGGTCACCACGGTCAGGCCGAAGGCGAGCGCCACGCCGAGGAAGCCGATACCCAGCGGATTGCCGTCACCACCGAACTTGGCGGCCAGCACTGCACTGCCACAGCCACCCAGAACCAGCCAGAACGTGCCGAGGAACTCGGCGGACAAGCGTTTACCCATGCTCATGTGTTGCACTCCTTTGACGGCTGAAAGTGTGATTTATGTCACATTTCAATGATCAGCGGGTGACTGTAGCGTCAACGCCGGGTGCAGGAATACACCCTCGGATGTGTGCAACACGCGATGCTCAGTACTGCGGCAGCGGGATGAACTCCTTGTCGTCGCCGGGGATGGTGCCGAAGCGACCGGCTTCCCAATCGTGCTTCGCCTGCTCGATACGCTCTTTCGAGCTGGACACGAAGTTCCACCACAGGTGGCGCGGGCCATCCAGCGGCTCGCCACCGAACAGCATCGCCTTCACCGGTGTCTTTGCGCGCAGGCGGCCGCGTGCGCCGGCTTCGGGGATGACCAGGTGCTGTGCGGGAATGTCCACGCCATCCAACTGCGCGTCGCCCTCAAGGATGTACAACGCGCGCTCGCGGTGACCGTCGTCGATGTCGATTTCCGCGTCCGGGTCCAGATCGATCGCCACATTGAGCGTATCGGCGAACACTTTCACCGGCGATTCCTCGCCATAGGCGCGGCCAGCGATCACCCGAAGCCAGGCACCCTTGCGGCGCTGCTCGGGCAGGGTGGCAGCGGCATGGTGATAGAACGCCGGCTCGATTTCCTCATGCGACTTCGGCAACGCGACCCAGGTCTGCATGCCGTGGATCGGGTTGTCATGGTCGCGGTCCGATTGTGGCGTGCGTTCGGAATGGGCGATGCCGCGGCCGGCGGTCATCCAGTTGACGTCACCGGGACGAATCACCTGATCCGAGCCCAGGGTGTCGCGGTGGCCGATGGCGCCCGACCACAGATAGGTAACCGTGGCCAGGCCGATGTGCGGATGCGGGCGCACGTCGATGGCGGTGCCGGGGTGCATCAGTGCCGGGCCCATCTGGTCGACGAACACGAACGAGCCGATGCTGCGCGCCTGCAGGGTGGGGACGGCGCGGCGGACTTCGAGGCCGCCGATGTCGTGCACGCGCGGGGCGATGATGGTGGTCATGCGGGCGTTCTCGCTGGCAGGGATCAGGTGGTCAGCATCGCATGCGGCTGTGACGGGGACATGCCTCGTATGGGTAACAGGGTGTTCCAGCCAACGGCGCAGCCCCTCGTGGCTGGTTGCTTGGTCGCTGAAGGCAGAAGCAAAAGCAGAAACCGCGCTTGGCCGGGCGGGTGGGTGGCGCAGGACACGCCGTAAACCCGTCCATGGGGGCTCGATGGCGCCATCCATGGCGCCAACGGTCCTGCGCAACCCACCCGCCCGACCTCTGACAGTTTCCGTGTGCGTCCAGCCACGGAGAAGAAAATAGAAAATCAAAATCAAACGCCGGTCGCTTCGCTCTTGGTGTCGACCAAGGTCGACACCCGCCAGTTCGTAATGATCCGTGCTGAACAAGGTCGACACCTACAGCCATCGCAGTTCACCCACCGTCACCGGGAAACTGTCAGGGGTGGGGCGGAGTCGGGTTGCGGGGTGTCCGCGGCATGGATGCCGCGGCCAAGCCCCCAAAGACGGGTTTACGGCGTCCCCGCAACCCGACACCGCCCCGCCCAACAAACAGAAAAGCCAGAGCCGGCTGTTGCTCTGGCTCTGGCTCTGGCTCTGGGTTTGGCTTTTGCTTCGGCGGTTGCCTCTGCGGGTACCGGGCCGCAGGCCCGGCCGATCAACTCAAACCACTGGTTCGCGCAGGGCGGGGTTGTCCCAGCCCGGGCGCGGGGCGAAACGGTCGCCGTGGCGCTGCTGCAGCGCCTTCAACCGCTCGACGATCGCATCGGCACCGACCGCACGGATGTGCTGGATCGGACCGCCGCGGAACGGGGCGAAACCGGTGCCGAAGATCACGCCGGCATCCAGCAGGTCCGCATCGGCCACCACGCCTTCGTGCAGGCACGCCACTGCCTCGTTCAACAGCGGCAGGATCAGGCGGTCTTCCAGGTCGGCCGGGGCCTGGTAGTCGCTGGCCACGTCCGGCTTCTTCGGCTTGCCGTTTTCCCAGGTGTAGATGCCCTGGCCATCCTTCTTGCCACGCTTGTCCGGTTCCACCGTCTGCAGCGCGGCCGGAATCTGCAGGCCCAGGAACGGTGCCAGTTCGCGGCCGACTCCGGCGGCCACGTCCAGGCCGACGGTATCGATCAGTTCGATCGGGCCCATCGGCATGCCGAACTTCACTGCGGCCTTGTCGATCACCGGGCCCGGGACGCCTTCGGCGTAGGCGGTGGCCGCTTCCAGCATGTACGGGAACAGCACGCGGTTGACCAGGAAGCCCGGACTGCCGGCCACCGGCACCGGGAACTTGCCCAGCGCCTTGCAGAACGCGGCCAGGCGGCGCTCGGTCTCCGGCGCCATGCCATCGTGGTGGATGATTTCCACCAGCGGCATCTGCGCTACCGGGTTGAAGTAGTGCAGGCCGGCGAACTGCGCCGGGCGCTGGATGTGATCGCGCAGTTCCACCAGTGGGATCGACGAGGTATTGGTGGTCAGCAGGGCGTCCTGCTTCATCTTCGGTTCCAGCGTCTGGTACAGCGCACGCTTGGCTTCCGGGTTCTCGATGATCGCCTCGATCACCAGATCCGCTTCGGCAACCCCATTGCCTTCCAGGTCGGCACGCAGGCGTGCGGCCACGGCGGGGCGCTTGCTTTCGTCGCGCACCTTCTTGGCGAACAGCGCCTGCGCGCGTTCCATGGCCGGGTCGATGAAGCGCTGCTCGCGGTCCTGCAGGGTCACCTCGAAGCCCTTGTAAGCGGCCCACGCGGCGATGTCGCCGCCCATCACGCCGGCGCCGACCACGTGCACGTGACGGATGCCGGAATCACCACTGCCCAGGCCCTTCAGTCGCTCGGTGAGGAAGAAGATACGGATCAGATTGCGCGCGGTCGGTGTACTGGCCAGCTTGACCACGGCGCGCCGCTCGGCGTCCAGGCGGGCCTGGATGGGCTTGCCGCCACTGCGTTGCCAGGTGCTGATCAGCGCGTACGGCGCCGGGTACTGGTCCTTCTTCGCCTTGCGTGCGACCTGCTTGACCATCTGCGGCGCCAGCAGCCTGCGTGCCAGCCAGGTGTTGGTGGCCCATGCCGTCGCGCGCTGCTTGAACGGGCGGGTGGTGCCGGACAGCGCCAGCGCGACGGCGGTGTCGAGCACCACCGCTGGCGCCACCACCTTGTCGACCAGGCCGATGCCACGCGCGGCCGAGGCCGACAGGGTGCGGCCGGTCAGCATCAAGTCCATTGCCGCCGGCGCGCCCACCAACTGCGGCAGGCGGGCGCTGCCGCCCCAGCCCGGGAAGATGCCAAGCTGGGTTTCCGGCAGGCCGATGCGGGTGCTGCTGTCATTGGACGCCACGCGGTAGCGGCAGGCCAGCGCCAGTTCGGTGCCGCCTCCCAGGCAGTGGCCGTGGATCGCCGCAACGGTGGGGCAGGGCAGCTCGGCCAGCTTCTGATAGGTGGCCTGGCCACGACGGATCGCGTCATTGACGGTGCCGCGACGGTCGAATTCCTGGAACTCCTTCAGGTCGGCACCGGCAATGAAGCCGGCCTTCTTCAGCGACTGGACCACCACGCCCTTGGGTGGGTCCAGCGCGATGCGCTCAAGCAGGTCGCCCAGCTCCAGCAGCACGTCCTGCGACATCGCGTTGACGCTGCTGTCCTGACGATCCAGGGAGAGAACCACCACGCCGTCGTCGCGGATCTCGGGGTGCCAGTGGCTGAAGCGGAGACCATCGAAGCCTGAAAGCATGGACGTTCCATCCGGTTGTGTATGGAGAAGCGGCTATGATCCAGAGGTTGTTTCCCTCGCGTCAAATCCCAATAGCAGGGGAGTGGCGCCCCCGGATCCATGGCCGTGGACCGGGACGCTAACGGAACGGTGGTTAAAAGCTGGTGCGGCGCCAGGTGATCGGCGACTGAACTTTTCCCGGGATTGGCAGTCTCATTGCCCGACGTCGGTTGGGCTGACAGGAGTGCGGCCCCTCATGGCCGAGGTTGATACACCACAGGAGCTGGATCTGGAACTGGTCCGGCGCGTGCAGCACGGCGAGAGTGCCGCCTTCGATGTCCTGGTGCGCAAGTACCAGCATCGGGTGGTGGCCCTCGTCGGTCGCTACATCGCCGACTGGAGCGAATGTCAGGACGTCGCCCAGGACACTTTCATCCGTGCCTACCGCGCGATCGGGAGTTTCCGTGGCGATGCCCAGTTCTCAACCTGGTTGCATCGAATCGCCGTGAATACCGCCAAAAACTACCTGGCTTCACACAATCGACGGCCGCCGACCGATGACATCGACATCGGCGATGCCGAACAGTTCGACAGTGGTACGCGCCTGCGTGACACCGACACGCCCGAACGCGAGTTGATGCGCCAGGAGCTGGAACAGACGGTGATGAAGGCCGTCAACGCGCTGCCGGAAGAACTCCGGTCAGCGATCACCCTGCGCGAGGTGGAAGGCCTGAGCTACGAGGATATCGCGCAGAAGATGGGGTGCCCGATCGGCACGGTGCGTTCACGGATCTTCCGGGCGCGCGAGGCGATCGACACCGAACTCCGGCCGCTGCTGGACATCGGCAGCGCCACCCGTGAGAAGAGCCGCGTATGACCAGTAACCCGTTCAACGAATCGCAGAACCATCAATCGCCCGCCGGGCAGCGCCTGGACCAGCGCCATCGCGAGCAGCTGTCGGCCCTGGTCGATGGCGAGCTGGGCGCCGATGAAGCGCGTTTCCTGCTGCGCCGGATGGAGCACGACCCCGAGCTGGCCGGTTGCCAGGAGCGCTGGCAGCTGCTGGGCGACGTGA
>NZ_JAOCGL010000124.1:0-9832 GCF_029842485.1 Stenotrophomonas sp. GD03777 | reverse complement strand
GGCCGGTATCGCCCAGCGCCACCTGGATGTACAGGTCATCGACGCTGTCGGCATGGAACTTCTTCGCCGCCACGGCCAGGTCCGCGTGCTGCAGGCCCAGCCGCTTCAGCTCGCGCTCGAGCAGCTCGCGACCGGCCTGCACGTTGCGCGCGCGGTCCAGCTTGTGGAACCAGCTGCGCACCTTTTCGCGCGAGCGGTTGCTGGCCAGGAAGCCGTTGGCCGGCATCAGCCAGTCGCGGCGCGGATCGGCCTCCTTGCCGGTCAGGATCTCGACGCGGTCGCCGCTGCGCAGGCGGTAGGTCAGCGGCACGATGCGGCCGTTGACCTTTGCGCCGCGGCAGCGGTGCCCGACCATGGTATGCACCTGGTAGGCGAAATCGAGCGGGGTAGCGCCCTGCGGCAGGTCCAG
Source organism: Stenotrophomonas sp. GD03777 (assembly GCF_029842485.1). Classification (NCBI taxonomy): domain Bacteria; kingdom Pseudomonadati; phylum Pseudomonadota; class Gammaproteobacteria; order Lysobacterales; family Lysobacteraceae; genus Stenotrophomonas; species Stenotrophomonas sp. GD03777. Next base: position 9,423 of record NZ_JAOCGL010000124.1, on the reverse strand, counting down.
CACCTCGTCCTTCGGGCTCAGCGCATAGACCCGGTCCTCGGTCAGCTCGGCATCAAGCGCCCCGGCCAGTTCATTGCCCTGCCCGTCCTGCGCCTGTTCCAGCAACTGGCGCATCCAGGTGATCTTGCGGTCGAAGGACTTCTCCGCACCCTTGCCACCTTCCTTGTACTTCCAGTGCGCGGCCACGCCCAGCTCGGCCTGCGAGTGCATCTCGTGGGTACGGATCTGCACTTCGATGGTGCGCCCTTCCGGGCCGACCACGGCGGTGTGCAGCGAGCGATAGTCATTGGCCTTGGGCCTGGCGATGTAATCATCGAACTCGCTGGGTACCGGTGCCCACAGCGCGTGCACCACGCCCAACGCGGCATAACAGGCGGCGACGTCGTCGACCATCACGCGCACCGCACGGATGTCATACAGCTGGTCGAAGGCCAGCCGCTTCTTCTGCATCTTCCGCCAGATGCTGTAGATGTGCTTCGGGCGGCCGCTGACTTCGGCCTTGATGCCCTGGGCGACCAGCTCGCGCGACAGCACCTTCTTGACGTTCTCGACGTAACGCTCGCGGGCGATGCGGGTTTCATCCACCTCGCGGGCGATGCGGCGGTAGGTTTCCGGTTCCAGGTGGCGGAACGCCAGGTCCTCCAGCTCCCACTTCAGCTGCCAGATGCCCAGCCGATTGGCCAGGGGCGCGTGGATGTCGCGGGTCAGCTGGGCCAGCGCGCGGCGCTGCTCCTCGTCCAGCTTGTCGGCCGCGCGCATCCGCGCCAGCTGCCGTGCCAGCAGGATCGGCACCACGCGCAGGTCGCGGATGATCGCCAGCAGCAGCCGGCGCAGGCCTTCGCTGTTGCGCCCCGCCTCACGGCCGGCGTGCAGCGCCCACACCGGGTCGGCCGCATCCTGGCCATCCAGCAGGCCGATCACCGCCGCCTTGTGGTTGCCCAGCGGCAGCTGGTCCAGGCTGGCGCGCAGGCCCGGCAGGTCGAACAGCAATGCGGCCACCACTGCGCCTTCATCGGCCGAGAGCATCGCCAGCGCATCGAGAGTATCGCCCAGCACCGACCAGGTGGCACGCATCTGGTGCTCGCAATCCGGCGCTTCCCAATGCTCACGCAGGGCCTGGCGCAGCGGAGCAGGCAGCACCGCTGCCGAGGGACGGTTCAACAAGGCATCCAGGCCAGGGACGGAAGCGCGGTTCACAGCATCGAGCAGGCAAGACAGAGGCGCCTACACTAGCGCCGGCGCCGTTCAGGGACAATCACTGCACCCACCATCACCCGGCATGAAGACATGCCGCTACACTCGCCCACACACCCAGGAGAGACCCGCCATGCCTTCGATTGCCCCGCGCGTCCGTCCACGGCTGCTGGCCTGTGCCGCCGTGCTGCTGTCCCTGTCCGCGCCTGCGCTGGCCCAGCGCGTGGTGGAGGGCGACCTGCAGCAGCAGATGTCGCCCTCCGAGTTCAAGGCCGCCGGCCTGGACAAGCTCAGTGCCGGTGAACTGGCCACGCTCAACCGCTGGCTGCAGGGCAAGGTCGAGGCGGCCACCACCCAGGCCGTCGCCGCAGCGCGCGAAGAAGGCCGCCAGGAAGTGATCAAGAAGAACCGCGGCTTCCTGGACTTCGGCAGCAGCGAACCGATCGAAAGCAACCTGCAGGGCGAATTCCGTGGATTCGGCCAGGGCCGCCGCTACGTGCTGCAGAACGGCCAGGAGTGGGAGCAGATAGACGCCACGCACTATTCCGGTGGCCGCAAGGACGCCCCGGGCGTCAGCATGCGCCCAGGGGTGATGGGCGCCTGGTATATGAAGGTGGACGGGGTGAACGTGCAGCCGAAGGTTCGCCGCACCAAGTAACGCCCGGGCATTCCGGCCATGCCGGCTCCCTGCCCGGCCGGCCACGGTCGCCCGACGGGCGACCGTGGCGCGCTCAGGCCTGGCGCAATGCAGCCACGCGCTGCGCCAGCTTCTTCGCCGAGATACCGGTGCGTGCACCCAGCTCCTGCGCGAACAGCGATACCCGCAGTTCTTCCAGATCCCAGCGCAGCGCCTGCCATTGCGGGCGATCACGCAGGCCCTGCTGCTCGCCCGCCTCCAGCGCTTCCAGGAACGGATGCAGTTCCAGCATGCGCGCCTGGTCACGCGGCGGATCACGCTTGGCACGTTCGGTGCGCAGGATCATCGCCTTCAGATAGCGCGGGTACTGCGCCAGCGCGTCGGCCGGCGTGTCGCGCAGGAAGCCGGGGTGGATCAGCCCGGCCAGCTGCGCTTCCATGTCGTCCAGGTTGCCGCGCGCCCAGCCCATCAACGGCGCTTCCAGCATCGGCTTCAGCTCCGCCACCAGCGCCAGAATGGTCTCGGCCAGCTTCAGCCGCGACATCGCCTCGCCAAACAGGGCCTTGGCGGCGTGTTCGCGACGCTGCTCGAACGCCGTCGCATCGCGGATTTCCTCCAGGCCCTCGGCCAGCACCGCGTTCATCGCCGCATCGACCAGGTCACCACGCAGCCGCTCCTGCGATTCGATCGCGGCATACAACAGGCCGGTCTTGGCACCGACCGGCAACTGCTTGCGTGCCTGCTTCACCTTCTCGGCCAGGGCGATCTCCAGCAGGCGGCGCACGCCCAGCGGATGGGCGTCCTGCGCCTGCTGGCGATCAGCGAAGATGCGCAGCGCCACGCTGTCGCCCTCGTCCAGCAGCGCCGGATAGGCCGGCACGCCGGCTTCACCGGGTACCTGCAGCGGAATCGGCGTGGCCGGGAACGTGCGCAGGCCGTCAGCCGCCATCTCGCGCCCGGCACGCGCGGCGAAGGCATCGCCAGCACGGCCACCGAATTTCGCGCGCAGCGCTTCCAGATCACGCGAGGTGGCAAGCACCTTGCCCTGTTCGTCGCGCAGCCGCAGGTTCATGTGCAGGTGCGGCTCGATCGAACCCGGCTCGAAATCCAGTGCGGTCACCGTCGCGCCGGTCGCACGTGACAGGAAACGCGCCAGCTCGCCAGTGATGGCATCAGCGCTGGGCTGCGGGAAGGCCTCGTAGAACGCGCGACCGAAGTCCGGCGCCGGCACGTAGTTGCGGCGCATCGCCTTTGGCAGGCTGCGGATCAGTGCCGAGGCCTTGTCGGCGACAAAGCCCGGCGCCAGCCAGCCCAGCTGCACCGGATCCAATGCGTTGAGCAGGTGCAGCGGCACGTCCAGGGTCACGCCATCGTCGTCGGCCCCCGGTTCGAAGCGGTAGTGCAGCGGCAAGCGCGCCTGGCCCAGCGCCAGGTACTTCGGATAGCGTTCCTGTTCGCTGCCCTCACCGGGCAACAGGTCTGCCAACGACCAGTGCAGCGCCTTGCGCTGCTCCGGCGCCAGCCCTTTCCACCAGCTATCCAGTCCCGCCGCCGAGTGGATCTGCGGCGGCACCCGGTCCAGGTACCAGCGTGCCTGCCAGTCTTCGTCGGCAACGATGCCGGCGCGGCGCAGCTTGGCTTCTTCCTCGCGCGCGACCTCCAGCACCTTCTGGTTGTCGGCGACGAAACTGGCACGGGTATTGATCTCGCCGGTCACCAGCGCCTGGCGCACGAAGATGTCATGCGCCTCGCCCGGCGCGATGCGGCCGTAATGGACCGGTTTCTTCGGTGCCAGCACCAGGCCGAACAGGCTGATCTGCTCGGACGCCAGCACCTGGCCCTGCGCGCGCGACCAGTGCGGGTCGAAGTGCTTGCGCAGCAGCAGGTGCGGCAGTTCGGCGATCACCCAGTCCGGCTCGATCGCGGCCAGGGTCATGCCCCATACCTTCTGCGTATCCAGCAGGTTGGCTACCAGCAGCCACGGCGGTGGCCGCTTGGCCAGCGCCGAACCGGGGAACGGCAGGAAGCGGCGCTGGCGTGGTGCCTGGAAATCGCCCTTCTCGGTGCGGTGGCCGATCTGCGTCGGCAGGCCCGCCACCAGCGCCCGGTGCAGGGTCTGGTAGGCAGCGGCACGCACGCGTTCGCTGAAGCCGCCGCCGGCGGGCGCCTGTTCCTTCTGCGCGCGCACGGCCACCGGTGCCGGTGCGGCCTCGGCCTTGCCTTCGCGGGCCAGGCGCGCGGCACGATGCAACTGGCCGCGGGTGGCCTTTACTGAGGCCGCGTCATCACGTGCCGGTGCCGGCGCACTGCTGCCGGCCAGCAGCGGTGCCATCGATGCCTCGCTGGCCTCTTCCTTCCAGCCCAGTTCCTCGCACAGCAGCCGCAGCTGGCGATGCAGCTCGCGCCACTCGCGCATGCGCAGGAAGCCGAGGAAATGACGTCCGCACCAGTCGCGCAGCTTGGACTGGGTCAGGTCTTCGTGGGCCTGCCGGTAGGCATCCCACAGGCGCAGCACGCCGACGAACTCGGAGCGGCCATCGGCGAACTGCGCATGCGCGTTGTCGGCGGCACCGCGCGCTTCCGGCGGGCGTTCGCGCGGGTCCTGGATGCCCAGGAACGAGGCAATCACCAGCATCGGCCGCAGGCAGCCTGCAGCCTGTGCGGCCACCAGCATGCGCGCCAGCTTCACGTCCACGGGCAGGCGCGCCATCTGCTTGCCGATGGTGGTCATGCGCCGCTCGGCATCGATCGCGCCCAGCTCGGTCAGCTGCTGCCAGCCATCGGCAACGGCACGCTCGTCCGGCGCCTCCAGGAACGGGAACTCCTCGATGCGGCCCAGGCCCAGCTGCAGCATGCGCAGGATCACGCCGGCCAGGCTGGAACGGCGGATTTCCGGATCGGTGAACTCCGGCCGCGCCTGGAAATCCGCCTCGGCGTACAGGCGGTAGCAGATGCCTTCGGCGATACGGCCGCAGCGACCCTTGCGCTGGTTGGCGCTGGCCTGCGAGATCGGCTCGATGTGCAGGCGATCCAGCTTGTTGCGCGGGCTGTAGCGCTTGACGCGGGCGAAGCCCGGATCGACCACGTAGCGGATGCGTGGCACCGTCAGCGAGGTCTCGGCCACGTTGGTGGCCAGCACGATGCGCCGGTTCGGCCCGGGGTTGAACACCCGGTCCTGGTCCTGGTTGGACAGGCGCGCGTACAGCGGCAGCACCTCGGTATTGCGGTACTTGCGCCGTTCCAGCGACTGGTGCGCATCGCGGATCTCGCGCTCGCCCGGCAGGAAGATCAGCACGTCGCCGCGTGCGTCCAGGCGGGTGATCTCGTCGACAGCCGACACGATGGCATCGTTGACGGTGCGTTCGCCCTGGTCTTCGCCCTCGCCTTCCAGCGCGCGGTAGCGCACTTCCACCGGGTAGGTGCGGCCTTCGACGCTGATCACCGGTGCGTTGTCGAAATGCTGGGCGAAGCGTTCGGTGTCGATGGTGGCCGACGTGACGATCAGCTTCAGGTCCGGGCGCTTGCGCAGCAGCTGCTTCAGGTAGCCCAGCAGGAAGTCGATGTTGAGGCTGCGTTCGTGTGCCTCGTCGACGATGATCGTGTCGTAGTTCGACAACCAGCGGTCGCTGGCGATCTCCGCCAGCAGGATGCCGTCGGTCATGAACTTGATGCGGCTGTCGTCGCTGACCTTGTCATTGAAGCGTACCTGGTAGCCCACCAGCTGGCCCAGTTCGCTCTGCAGTTCCTGCGCCACGCGGCTGGCGACCGCACGTGCGGCGATCCGTCGCGGCTGGGTGCAGCCGATCATGCCGGCCTGGCCACGGCCTGCGGCCAGGCACAGTTTCGGCAGCTGGGTGGTCTTGCCCGAACCGGTTTCACCGGCGATCACCACCACCTGGTGGTCGCGGATCAGTTTGATGATCGCGTCGGCTTCACGCGCAATCGGCAGCTGCGGGTCCAGAGTAATGGACGGCTGCTGTTGCGCCCGTACCTGCCGACGCTGCACCGACGCCTGCAAGGCCTGCTCGAAAGTAGCGGCCAGTGCCGCATCCTGCGGCTTGGCCTGGCAACGCGAGAGCATTCCCAGCAAACGGCCCCGGTCGCGGCTCATGGCGCCGTCGATGGCGGCGCGCTGTTGGCGCAGGCGGGGCGATGGATTTTTATCGATAGAGTTCATCAATCGGTTCGTTCAAAACTTTGAAAGCGACCAGTCATCACGACCGGTTTATTGTGAAGGCCAACGATTCCATAAGGAGGAACCTCATGGCGAAGACCAAAAGCACGACCAAGGCCAAGACCGGCAAGCAGAAGCTTGCAGCGGCGGCACCGTCGGCGCCGAACATCGATATCGGGATCACCCAGGGCGACCGCAAGAAGATCGCCGACGGTCTGTCGCGCTTCCAGGCCGATGCGTTCACGCTCTACCTGAAGACGCACAACTTCCACTGGAACGTGACCGGGTCGATGTTCAACTCGCTGCACACCATGTTCGAGACGCAGTACACCGAGCAGTGGGCGGCACTGGACGACGTGGCCGAGCGCATCCGCGCGCTGGGCTTCAATGCCCCGGGCTCCTACCGGGAATTCGCTGCGCTGACCTCGATCGTCGAGGAACCGGGCCTCACCGACAGTGCGGACTGGCGTGAAATGGTACGCCAGTTGGTGGTCGCCAACGAAGCGGTATGCCGTACGGCGCGTGAAGTGCTGGATGTGGCGGCCAAGGGTGACGATGCCCCGACCGAGGATCTGATGACCCAGCGCCTGCAGACCCACGAGAAGTACGCCTGGATGCTGCGCTCGCTGTTGCAGTAAGGGTTGGGGGTGTTCGGCAGGGCTTGCAGCCCTGCACCCGCCGAAGCCTTCAAGCCAGAGCCAGAGCCAGAGCAAAAGCCAGTTTCCTGAAGGTTGGCGGGGTGGGTCCGGTTGAGGGGGCGCCGTAAACCCGTCCATGGGGGCTTGGTCGCGGCATCCATGCCGCTCACACCCCCTCAACCGGACCCACCCCGCCTTCGACAGATTTCCGTGATCTGCCAGGGCATTGCTTGGGGTCAGATCCGTTTTCCGCAGGAAAACGGATCTGACCCCATTTTGATTGTCGATATCTGACAGATTTCATCCACGCATGGCGTGGATCTACCCGCCACCGGGCCAAGTCTGGGGGAGAGCCCCCTGAGTCAGGGGGCAGACGCGAAGCGGCGGGGGTCTGGGAGCTGGTAAGTGGGGCCCGCGTTTCGCGCAGCGAAGCGTGGGAGCGGCAGCGCGCATGCAATGGCGCGTTCCCAGGGCGCAGCCCTGCCGCCGCCTCCGGGAGGTAAACTAGCGCGATGGCTTCCCGTCCCGCGCACGACCTGCTTCAACGCGTCTTTGGTTACGACGATTTCCGTGGTCCGCAGCAGGACATCGTGGAGCATGTGGCTGCCGGTCACGACGCCCTGGTGCTGATGCCCACCGGCGGCGGCAAATCGCTGTGCTATCAGGTCCCGGCCCTGCTGCGTGACGGTTGCGGCATCGTCATCTCGCCGCTGATCGCACTGATGCAGGACCAGGTCGAAGCCCTGCGCCAGCTCGGCGTGCGCGCCGAGTACCTGAATTCAACCCTGGATGCCGAGACCGCCGGCCGCGTCGAGCGCGAGCTGCTCGCCGGCGAACTGGACATGCTGTATGTCGCCCCTGAGCGGCTGCTGACCGGGCGTTTCCTGTCGCTGCTGTCGCGCAGCCAGATCGCCCTGTTCGCCATCGACGAAGCACACTGTGTGTCGCAGTGGGGCCATGACTTCCGCCCCGAATATCGCCAGTTGACCGTGCTGCACGAGCGTTGGCCGCAGATCCCGCGGATCGCGCTGACCGCCACCGCCGATCCGCCGACCCAGCGCGAGATCGCCGAGCGCCTCGATCTGCAGGAAGCGCGCCATTTTGTCAGTTCCTTCGACCGTCCCAACATCCGCTACACCGTGGTGCAGAAGGACAACGCCCGCAAGCAGCTGACCGACTTCCTGCGCGGCCACCGTGGCGAGGCCGGCATCGTCTACTGCATGTCGCGGCGCAAGGTCGAGGAGACCGCTGAATTCCTCTGCGGCCAGGGCTTCAACGCTCTGCCTTACCACGCCGGCCTGCCGCCGGAAGTGCGCGCCGGCAACCAGCGCCGCTTCCTGCGCGAGGACGGCATCGTGATGTGTGCCACCATCGCCTTCGGCATGGGCATCGACAAGCCGGACGTGCGCTTCGTCGCGCATACCGACCTGCCCAAGTCGATGGAGGGCTACTACCAGGAAACCGGACGCGCAGGCCGCGATGGCGAAGCCGCCGAGGCCTGGCTGTGCTACGGCCTGGGTGATGTGGTACTGCTCAAGCAGATGATCGAGCAGTCCGAGGCGGGCGAAGAGCGCAAGCAGCTGGAGCGGGCCAAGCTCGACCATCTGCTGGGCTACTGCGAATCGATGCAGTGCCGCCGCCAGGTGCTGCTGGCCGGCTTCGGCGAGACCTACCCCCAGCCTTGTGGCAACTGCGACAACTGCCTGACGCCACCGGCCTCGTGGGACGCGACCATACCGGCACAGAAGGCGCTGAGCTGCGTCTATCGAAGCGGCCAGCGCTTCGGTGTCGGCCACCTGATCGACATCCTGCGCGGCAGCGAGAACGAGAAGGTGAGGCAGCAGGGCCACGACAAGCTGAGCACTTATGCCATCGGCCGCGACCTCGATGCACGCACCTGGCGCAGCGTGTTCCGCCAGCTGGTCGCGGCCAGCCTGCTGGAAGTGGACAGCGAGGGTCACGGTGGCCTGCGCCTGACCGATGCCAGCCGCGACGTGTTGACCGGCCGCCGCCAGATCAGCATGCGCCGCGACCCGGCCAGCAGCACCAGCGGACGCGAGCGCAGCGCGCAGCGCACCGGCCTGTCGGTGCTGCCGCAGGACCTGGCCCTGTTCAACGCGCTGCGCGGCCTGCGCGCCGAACTGGCCCGGGAACAGAACGTACCGGCGTTCGTGATCTTCCACGACAGCACCCTGCGCAACATCGCCGAGCAGCGCCCGACCAGCCTGGATGAACTGGCCCGGGTCGGCGGCATCGGCGGCACCAAACTGAGCCGCTACGGCCCGCGCCTGGTCGAGATCGTGCGTGAAGAGGGCTGACGGTATCGCGTTGCCGCGCTGCGCGGCCGCCGGGCATGGCCCCAACGGCGCGCGGGCGCCCCTGTAGAGCCGAGCCCACGCTCGGCTGCCTCTGCGCGAACAGCAGCCGAGCGTGGGCTCGGCTCTACGCTGGTGCAGGTCCAATCTTGAACCGGCCATTCAGCCGGAAGTGCATCCGCGTCCGCTTGCGGCTAGATTAGCGTCATGTCCCTGGCCTCGACCCTGCTCCGCGTCGTGCTCATGCTCAGCCTGTTGCTCAACGGGCTGAACGCGGCCCTGGCCCGTGGTCACGAAGAAATGGGGCGAATGGCTCACGCCGCAGCCGCGGCTGTTGATGGCGGCACTGCCGACTGCCACCACCACGCGGGCATGCAGGCCGACGCGGCCCCGCAGGCCAAGGCCCCGGCCCACGACGCCCACTGCCAGATCAAGGACTGCGTGCGCAGCTGCGCCCAGCACCCG
>NZ_JAOCGL010000123.1:0-9904 GCF_029842485.1 Stenotrophomonas sp. GD03777 | reverse complement strand
AGCAGCGCCGGCCACGGCGCCGGGGCCGCAACGGGGATCGCTTCTGGCGCGGGCGGTGGCAGCTGCAGCGCGGTGGCGATATCGGCCAGCTGCGCCACCACGCGCCCGCCGACATCGCTGTCGTCGGCACCCATGGCCTTGTTGCGCAGGAAGTCGCGCTTGATCTGCGCCCAGCGCTGCGCCTGCGTGTCATCCAGTACGCCGCGCAGTTCGGCCAGCTTCAACAGGTTCTCTTCGGCGCCGGTGGTCAGCAGCTGCGCCTCGCCCAGGTAGTGGTCGGAGATCAACTGCTGCAGTTCGTCCTCGTTCATCACCGGGGAGATCTTCTCGGCCAGCTTGTTCATGTTGCGGTAGCTGCCCTGCAGGCGGAACGGCGGCTCGGTGCGGTAGCGGTCGTCCTGTGCGGCGCTGGCGATGTACTGCTGGTTGACCCGGTAGACCACGTCGCGCACACGCAGCATGCGCTGCAGGGTGGCGGTGATCTCGTTGATCTCCGCGCTGCTGTAGGTGTGGCTGAGGCTGTTGGTCGAGACCTCCTTGCCCATCGCGCGGTCGACCAGCACATACAGGTCGGCCATGTCGCGCGTAGCCAGCGGCGCCAGCACCGGATTGGAGGTCAGGCTGTTCTCGATGTAGCTGAGGGTGAAGGCGGCCTCCATGCCACCGAGCACGTCACCGAGGTTGTAGATGTCGGCACGGTTGGCCAGCATGTCCGGAATCTTGAACACCTCGCCGGACTCGGTGTACGGGTTGCCGGCCATCACCACGCAGAACTTCTTGCCGCGCATGTCGTAGGTGCGTGTGCGACCGCGCCACACACCCTCGATACGGCGGGTGCCATCGCACAGCGAGATGAACTTCTGCAGGAACTCGGGATGGGTGTGCTGGATGTCGTCCACATACAGCATGGTGTTGTTGCCCATTTCCAGCGCCAGGTTGAGCTTCTCCAGCTCCTGCCGCGAGGTCGCGTCCGGTGCCTGGGCCGGGTCCAGCGAGCGCACCTCGTGGCCCAGCGCCGGGCCGTTGATCTTCATGAAGACCAGGCCCAGCCGGTGCGCCACGTATTCCATCAGCGTGGTCTTGCCATAGCCCGGGGGCGAAATCATCATCAGCAGGCCCATCAGATCGCTGCGCTTGTTCTCGCCGACCGTGCCCATCTGCTTGGCCAGGTTGTCACCGATCACGCCCAGGTAGACATCGTTGATCAACTTGTTGCGTACGAACGAGGACAGCGGCCGCGCCTTGAACTCGGAAAGCCGCAGGGTCTCGCGCTCGCGACCGATGATGCCCTGGCGCAGCGCCTGGTAGGCATGGAACGCTGGCACGAAATGACGCAGGTGCTGCTGCAGGCGCGCCAGGAAATCATCCAGCGATACCACCAGCGTGCCATTGCTGATGCGTGCGTGTTCACCCAGCAGGCCATTGACCTCCGCCTGCAGTGCGGCATCGCTGGTACGGGTGCGCAACTGGCGCTGCACCAGCAGCAACGCGGCGGCTTCGTCGACATAGCCGGCATGCTGGGCATGCGCCGGCATCCGCGCCACTGCGCGCAGCCACTGCTCAGCCAATGACCAACGCGTAGCCAGTGGATCCTGGCCGCGCTGCAGGGCACGCTCGACCGCCTCACGCTGCCCCGCCTGCTCCAGCTGCTGGGCCAATGCCTCCAGCAGCGCCACCGCGTGGCGGCTGCTGCTGAACACCGGATCGCCCGCCGCGAGTTCTTCGCCCAGATAGGCGGATGCAGCCTCCGCGGCATCGGCATCGAACGGCAACGCGTGGGACTGCGCATACGCCAGCAGCGTCTCGGCCATTTCTGTGCGCAACGCCAGACGCCCTTCGTCGGACCCCAGCAGGCGTGCCAGCGCCTCGGCGCCCACCTGCCGCGCCGGCCATTGCGCCACCGCTTCGCGCCGCTGCTCGGCGGCCCAGAACAGCAACGCCAGCGCACGCACCCGCGGTGCATGGCGCAGGCTGCCGGCCGCCTGCTGCAAAGGCAGTAGCGCACGCAGGATCAGTGCCGCATCGTGGTCATGGATGCCGCGCTCGTAGCCTTCGCGATAGCGTGGTGCGGCAAACGCACGCACGCGCTGATCCAGCGCTTCCGGGTTCGCGACGTCGTGCTGCAGCGCAGCCAGATCGAGGCCGTCGCGCCCCTCCTGCGCGGCCAGCAGCAGGCTGCCGGCCAGGTACTCGCCGCGATACAGCGTGGGCGATTCCGAGTCGAGGGTGACCGGCCAGAACGGCTTGAGTGCGTCCAGCTCCGGGTCGTGCAGGGTCTCCAGGAAGTCGGTGCCGGTCAGATGGATGGCCAACGTATCGCCACGCGGCAACAGGGTCAGGTCCAGTGCCTGCGTATTGACGCTGAAGCGATGGCGCGGGCCCAGCCGCACCACGTTGCCGCCGGCTTCGTACAGGTCACTGCGGTCGCGCAGCTGGCGCACCGCCTGGTCACGCACGCCCTTCAGCCGCGCCTCGATGTCGTCGGCCTTGACGTTGTCGTGCAGCGTGCGCAGGCGCTCGGCCAGCTCACGCAGCTTGAGGATCAGCGGATCGCCGGCAAAGAACGCGTTGAGCTCATCGGCGGTGGCGAAGCGCTCGGTGCGCCTGGCCAGGCCGTCGAGGATCCGATTGGCCGCATCCAGTACCGAACGCGCCTTGCGCTGGCGGTCATCCAGCAAGGCCTGCTTGTGCGTTTCGAAGGCCTCGACCAGCTCTTCGCGCTTGCTCAGGATGTCGCCGAGGAACTGCTCGTGTTCGCCGAACTGGCTCTCCAGTTCTTCCAGCTGGACCAGCAGGCGCGACAACTGCTCGTCGGCACGTTCGGGGTCGGTGGCCAGCGCCAGCGCGCTGGTGATCGACTGCGAGAACAGCGCGAACTGGGCGGCGAACTGCGCCACGGCCTCGGCCGAACCGAGTGACCTGCGGCGCTGGTCAGCACGCGCGCGCGCCTGGTTGAGGCGACCGTACAGCACCGAGATCGACTCGACCACGCGGGTGCGGGCAGTGGCATCGTCCACGTTCAGGCCGGCCATCAGCTCGGACAGCATGTCCAGGTCGGACGCCATGCCACGCAGGCCTTCCAACTGCTCGTCCAGCTGGCGCGCCGTCTGTGCCTGCTGCGCGGCATCGTCCAGCGCCTGCAGGCGCGTGGCCAGCGGCGCCAGCGCCTCCTCGCCGGCGAGGAAGTCACCGGTGGCGGCGCCAACACGGTCCTGTGCCTCCACCAGTTCGACGGTCATCGTCTCGATGCGCGCGGTGTCGATGTAGCGCAGCTCGCGGAGGGTCAGCAGCCGCCCGCGCAATGCGGTGATCGCGTTGAGGGCCTCGACGAAGGCCTGCACCTCGCTCCAGTTCTGCGGTTGCAGCCGGCCCAGCAGCGCCTTGTGCGCGGCCTCGGCCTCCAGCATCGCCTGCGCCGATTGCTGACGGATCGACTGCACCTTCTCGTACTCGTCCAGCACCGATTCGCCGGTCGCGCTGATCTGCCGCAGCAGTGCCTCGGCGCCATCGCAGGCCGCGTCACCCAGCCAGTGGTGCGCATCGAACAGGCGCCGCGTATCTGCCACCAGGCGCTGGTAGCGCTGTACCGACACGTCCTGGCCTTCAATCTCGCGCGCCAGGTTGAACAGGTTGGAGATTCCGCGCACCAGCTCGGCGTTGCCGATGCGGCCCATGAAGGTGTTGCCGGGCGGTCGGCTGGCGGCAAACTCGTCACTGCTGAACGGCGTCTGCCAGACCTGCATCGGATGGATGCGGGTCGGTTCGCTGCCCTCGGCATGGAACAGCACCATGCGCCCGTCCTGCATCAAGGCGTAGCCATGGCCGAACACCGGGTTCTGCAGCACGCGCTGGATGGTGTTGTAGACGAACAGCGCCGAGCGCCCGCCTTCGCGCTCGTAGAAGATGTACAGCACGTCCTCGCCGTTTGGCGAACGGATGCTGCGCTTGAACTGCATGCCGGCCATCGAGGCATCAAATGCCTTGTGCTCGCCGCCCTGCAGGTAATAGCCACCCGGGAAGATCACGCCATGGTCTTCGGGCAGCTGCACGCAGGCCTGCACGATCGCATCATTGCGCACGATGCCGCCGGTCAGCGTGTTGTAGATCAGGCCGCGCCATTCGGTCTCGCGGTACGGCAGCACCTTCAGCAATACCAGCGAGCCGACCCGGGCGAACTCGAACTGGGCGTCGTCCAGCGACTGCGTGCTGTCCTCCACGGGTTCACTGTAGATGCCCTGTCCGGTTTCGGTGTTGTTTTCGACCTTGATGGTGAGGTCGCCACCGGTGGTCTCAACGAACAGGGTGTCGAGGATGTTCAGGTGCGAGTGGCGGCCGTTGACCGCGAGGTCGCGGGTCGCCCGGGTCCATTCGAAGTCGAACGGCGGCGGCAGTGCGATATCGCGCTCACCGCGCGCATCCAGGTAAGTCAGCTCGCCCTCGCGCGACAGCGCCCAGCGGAACACGCGCACGTCGCTGCTGCGCTCGCCGATCTGGAACGAGGCCAGCAGCTTGTCGCCGACCACGATCAGCTGCAGCAGGCGCGCGTGCTTGTAGTAGGCATACAGCTCGTTGAAATCGTGCACGAAGCCGGGCTGGTCGAGGAAGCTGCCCTTCAGTTCCAGCGCAGCGACGTCGTAGCCGTCGCTGCCCTGCACCAGCCGGTACAGGCCGAACACATCCTCGATGCGGGTCTGGGTCTTCAACCCGATGAACACGTTGTAGCCGAACAGCAGGCGGTCCGGGCCCACCTGCACGATGTCACGGCCGACGCAGTTGTTGTCGCTGCGGATGCGGAAGCGCCCGACCACCTCCAGGCGGCTGTCGCCGAACTCGGCCAGGCGCTGGCGGTTGAGCGTTTCGGCCAGGCCCTGCAGGCGCTGGCCCTGCTCGGCCAGGCGGCGGCGCAGGACTTCGTAGGCGCCGCCCTGAGCGACAGCCTGGTCGACGGTGCTACCGCCGGCCTCCGGCGCAGTGGATTCGGCGGACGGATGGGTTTCAGACATCAGCAGGTTTCCGGCTCACGGGCGGACGGCCGCGGTTGCGGCCGGCGCGGGCGGGCGATGGCGGCGGCCATCGCCCGATGCATCAACGGGCGCTGTCGACCACGGTAGCCGACACGGTCGGTACCGCTTCGGCATCCTCGGCGATCTGGCGCGGCGCCGGTTCGGCCACGGCCACGCCCAGGTAGCGCTGCATCAGCTCCTGCACGATCGGGCTCTTGCCGGCGAAGCCTTCGATCGACTTGCCCAGCGACACCGCCTTGACCAGGTTCTCGAACATGCCGCCGTCGCCACCGACCAGGTCGATATCGGCGTTGCGCAGCGCGCTGGCGATGACATTGGCGTTCTCGCGCGAGACTTCCTTGCCGGCTTCGATCGAGGCCAGCGCCTGCTTCAGGCTGTTGTCCAGCATCATGCGGAACTCTTCATGGCCACGTGCCTGGTCACTCAGCGAGGCGATGGCTTCGAACTTGCGCACCAGGCCCTCGGCCTCGGCCAGCAGCTTCTTCTGCACCACGCCGGCTTCGGCATTGCCCAGCGACTCGGTGGCGGTGGCACGGGCCAGGCCCATCTTTTCCTCGCCCTGTGCCTGCGCCTGCAGGGTCTCGGCCAGCACGCGGGCTTCGTTGCTGCCCTGCTTCAGGCTGGCTTCGGCCTTGGCTTCGATCACGCGGGCCTCGGCAATGCCGACCTTCTCGATGGCCAGCGCCGAAGCTTCACGCACCTGCGCTTCGGCCAGGCCCGGCGCTGCCTGTTCGGCACGCAGGGCATCGGCCAACAGGCGCTTGGCTTCGGCCTGCTTGCCGGCCGCTTCATGCTCGGCCTGGGCCAGCGTGGTCAGTTCCACCGCGCGATGCTTTGAAGCGGTCTCGCGCGCCTGCGCTTCCTTGACTTCGCGCACCAGCGCTTCCTGCGCCTTGGCCTCGGCTTCCAGGATCAGCACCTGCTTCTGGCGGTCGGCCTCGGAGACTTCGCGCACTTCCTTGATGCGCTCCTCTTCCTGCGCCACGGTCTTGTCGATGGAGATGCGTTCACGGGTGATGTTGGCCACGTCCATCTTGCCCTGCTCGACCACCTTGTCACGCTCCACGCCCTGCAGCTGCACTTCACGATCGGTGGTGACCTGCTCCAGCTGGCGTGCGCGCTCCACGCGCTCGGCCTCGATGGCCACGGCACGCTGGCGGTTCTGCTCGGCCACTTCCACTTCGCGCAGGCGGTTCTGGTCGCGGATCTCGATCAGCTGCTGCGCTTCGATGCGGGCGTTCTCGGACAGCTGGCGCTGCTCCTCCTGCACCTTGGCGGTCTCGGCCTCCTCGCGTGCACGGATGGTCTCGATCTCACGCTTCTGCCGCGCTTCGGCTTCGGCCTGCTGGCGTTCCAGGGCCAGCAGCGCTTCGCGCGCTTCCACGTTCTTCTTGGTGATGGCGAGCTTCTCGTTCTGCTCCAGCTCGTTGGTCACCACGTTCTGCGCGGCGGTCAATTCGGTGATCTTGCGGATGCCCTGCGCATCGAGAATGTTGAACTGGTCCAGCAGCGATTTCGGGGTCTGCTCCAGGTAGTCGATCGCCACGTCCTCAAGGACGTAGCCGTTCAGATCATTGCCGATCACCGCGATGATCTCGTCGCGGAACTCCTGGCGCTTCTCGAACAGTTCGGTGAAGTCGAACTTCTTGCCGACCGTCTTCAGCGCTTCGGAGAACTTGGCGTTGAACAGCTCGTCGACGGCATGCTTGTCCGATGCACGGTCGGCACCGATGGCCTTGGCCACCCGCAGCACGTCGGCCTGGGTCTCGTTGACCCGCAGGTAGAACGCCACGGCGATATCGGCACGCATGTTGTCGCGGCAGATCAGGCCTTCCTTGCCGCGGCGGTCGATCTGCAGCGTGATCAGGCTGATCCGCATCAGCTCGGCGCGGTACAGCACCGGGATGATCAGCGCACCGGTGAAGTGCACCTTGGGCGTGGAGCTCATGTCGTTGACGATCAGGGCCACGCCCTGGTCGACCTTGCGGTAGAAGGCCTTGAACAGGCCGGCCAGGCCGAGCAGTGCGACCAGCAGCACGGCTACGCCGATCAGGAAGGGGGCCATGGTTGCCAACGTCATCAGTGATTCTCCTTGTTGCCCGGAAGCAGGTTGTCCTGGAAGTCGAGGGCGACCGCGTCGGCGCGGACCACCCGGTAATGGTGTTGATCAGCCACGTGTTCGACCAGCACGATGCGCTCGCCACGCTGCAGTTCGATCTCGCTGCGCACCTGCAGCACCAGTCCGGCGCCGCCATCGTCGAAGGTGGCGTGACCGCTGCGGGCATCCACCTTCGGCGAGGCAACCACGCCGGTACGCCCCAGCAGCGAGGCCTGCGCCACCGGGCGCAGGCGCAGCAGGAACCTGCGGACGGGGCGCAGCAGCAGCGCGGTGAACGGCACCGCCGGCAACGGCGCCAGAAGGGCCACGACCGCACCGATCGCCCAGCGCAGCAGGTCCGGCAGCGGCAACAGCACGAATAGATGGACGAAATAGGTGACGATCCAGGCGAAGAAACCCAGCAGCGTCACCACAAGCATGAGGGGAACCCCACCCAGGCCCCAGCGCGCCAGCAGCGCGGACAGTCCCTGCAGCTCATGTGGGTCGCCATGCAGCGCCCCATCGGCGCCGGCATCGCCAAACCCGTCGTCGACCAGGCCGAAGGCCGCCAGTGCCCAATACAGCACCGCCACCGCCAGCACGATGCTGTACGGCAGGGTCGGGAAACCGAACACGACGGTGAGGAACTCCTGCATCGCTTGCCTTCCTGGGCTGTGGGCGGCGGCCGCCCGTTCGGGGCGCGCCATGCACGTCCCGTCGATCCCCGCGCCGGCCCTCATGGCAGGCGCGCTTGGGTCCATCCTATGTGAAGAGTGCGTGCAGGCTCAAATCCAGGTCCAGATCACGGCAAATAGTGACGCCAATCACTCAAGAACCGTGCAATCGGCGCGGCGCACTTCCTCGACGAAAGTACGCATCCTGTAGCCGTCCTTGATGCCCGGCTCCAGTTCGATGCCGCTGGAGACATCCACGCCCCACGGCAGGGTGGCCAGCACGGCGTCGTAGACGTTTTCCGGGTTCAGGCCGCCGGCCAGCAGGAACGGGCGATGCAGGCCGGTCGGGATCCGGCCCCAGTCGAAGGCCACGCCGGTGCCGCCACCGCCGCCCGGGGCATGGCTGTCGAACAGGAAACCGGCGGCGCTGGGATAGCGCAGCTGCAGGGTGCGGGCGTTGATCTCTTCACGCCCGCCCATGGCGATCGCCTTCAGGTAGGGCATGTTGAAGCTGCGGCAGAAGCCCTCGTCTTCCTCGCCGTGGAACTGCAGCAGGGTCGGCCGTACCGTGCGCAGCACCTCGCGCACCTCTTCCTTGCTGTTGTTGCGGAACAGCGCCACCACGTCGACCATGGGCGCGATCGCCTGGCGCATCGCGCGCGCTTCGGCCGGAGCGACCCGGCGGCTGCTTTCACGGGCAAAGATGAAACCCACCGCGTCCACGCCCAGCTCGCCGGCCAGGCGGACATCGCCGGCCCGGGTCATGCCACAGAACTTGATGCGTGTGCGGTAGTAGGAGCGGCTCATAGCGTGACCTCGGCGGGCAGGTGCCAGTTGTCGGGGTACAGGGGCCCAAGGAACACCAGGCCCTGCGGCGGTGCGGTGGGACCGGCTACGGTGCGATCGCGCCCGGCCAGCAGTTCGGCGATCCATTCCACCGGCTTCTCGCCACTGCCCACCAGGATCAGCGAACCGACGATATTGCGGACCATGTGATGAAGGAATGCATTACCCTGCACGGCAACCTCGATCACCTCGCCCTGGCGGCTGACCTGCAGTGACTGCAGCTCACGCCGGGCGTGCAGCGCCTGGCACTGCACCGAACGGAACGCACTGAAGTCGTTCTCACCGAGCAGGGCCTGCCCGGCGGCATGCATCAGGGTCTCGTCCAGCGCGCGGCGCTCCCAGCTCAAGGTCTGCCGGTCCAGCGCGGGCCGCACTTCGCGGTTGAGCAGGCGGTAGCGGTAGCGGCGTGCGCGCGCGGAGAAACGCGCGTGGAAATCCCCGGCCACCGGCACGCACCAGCGCACTGCGATCGAGCGCGGCAGGCGGGTGGTAGTGCCCAGCATCCACGCGCGCGGATCGCGCACCACGTCGGTATCGAAATGCACGACCTGGCACTGGCCGTGCACGCCGGCATCGGTGCGGCCGGCACAGACCACCTGTAGCGGCGAATCGGCCACCGACGACAGGGCCTGCTCAAGGCTGGCCTGCACGCTCGGGCCGCCCTCGCCCAGGTTCTGCCAGCCCCTGAAATCGCTGCCGTCGTACTCGACGCCAAGCGCGTAACGCATGTGCTACCTCAGATATTGCGGGAGGGGCGGCGCTCAGGCCGGATCGCGTTCGGACCACACCGCCAGTTCGTTGCCACCGGGCTCGACGAACTGGAAACGGCTGCCGCCGGGGAAGGAAAACACCGGCCGCACGATCTCACCGCCAGCGTCAAGCACCGCCGTTTCGATCGGTGCCAGCTGGTCAGCGTACAGCACCAGCAGTGGCGCACCGGCATCGCTGGCCCGCAGCGGCTGGCCGCGGAAGAAGCCGCCCTGCAGGCGGCCGTCGTCGAACGCGGTGTAGTCGCTGCCATAGTCTACGAACGACCAGCCGAACGCCTTCTCGAAGAAGGCGCGGCTGGCCGCAGGATCCGTGGAAGCGAATTCAACGTAGTCGATGCGGCGCTCGCGGCTCATGACGGGGTCCTTGTCGGCAGGGTCGATCACGGCAGGCGGGCCAGCAGTTCGCGGGCCTGGGCCTGGCAGTGCAGGTCGCCGCCCTCGGCCACTTCCTGCAGCAACGTACGCGCGGTCTGGGCATCGCCCAGGTCGAGG
>NZ_JAOCGL010000122.1:0-10119 GCF_029842485.1 Stenotrophomonas sp. GD03777 | reverse complement strand
CCAGATCCTCTCCACACGCCGCGACCTGGTGCCGCCGGATGTGGCCAATGAGCTGACCCTGCTGCAGGACCGGGTCAAGCCGTTCGACGGTGACACTGCGCGCCGCATTGTCGAGGAAGCGCTTGGCCTGCCGGTCAGCGAGGCGTTCGCCAGCTTCGATACCGAACCACTGGCCTCGGCTTCGATCGCGCAGGTGCATGCGGCCACGCTGGCCGATGGCCGCCAGGTGGTGGTCAAGGTACTGCGCCCCGGCATCGAGAAGCAGATCGATGCCGACATCGCCCTGCTCAACTCGCTGGCCGCGCTGGTCGAGCGTACCCATCCGCGTGCCGACAAGATCCGACCGCGCGAAGTGGTGGCCGAAGTCGAGAACACCCTCGCCGCCGAGCTGGACCTGCAGCGCGAAGGCGCCAATGCCAGCGTGCTGCGCCGCTTCTGGGAGAACAGCGACGACCTGTATGTGCCGGAAGTGATCTGGAGCCATACCGCCGAGCGCGCGCTGACCCTGGAACGCGTGTGGGGCATTCCGTCCGACGACATCGCCGCGCTCGACAAGGCGGGCATCGACCGCAAGGCACTGGCCGCCAAGGGCGTGCGGGTCTTCTACACCCAGGTGTTCCGCGACAACTTCTTCCATGCCGATGCGCACGCCGGCAACATCTGGGTCGACACCGATCCGGGCCGCCGCGCCAACCCGCGATTCATCGCGCTGGACTTCGGCATCATGGGCCAGCTGTCGCAGGAGGATCAGTACTACCTGGCTGAGAACTTCATGGCCATCTTCAACCGCGATTACCGCCGCATCGCCGAACTGCATGTGCAGGCGCGCTGGATGCCGGACAACGTGCGCATCGATGATCTGGAAGCGGCCGTGCGTTCGGTGTGCGAGCCGTACTTCACCCGCCCACTGTCGCAGATCTCGCTGGCCGAAGTGCTGATGAAGCTGTTCCGCGTGGCGCAGCGCTACCAGCTGACCCTGCAGCCGCAGCTGATCCTGCTGCAGAAGACCCTGCTGAACATCGAAGGTGTCGGCCGGCAGCTGGATCCGCAGATCGATATCTGGGCGGTGGCCAAGCCGGTGCTGGCGAAGATCCTGCGCGAGCGCTACAGCCCACGCCGGGTGGTGCGCGAGATCGGCAAGCGGTTGCCGGAAATCATGACCCACGCGCCGGACATGCCGCGCCTGGTACACGCTTGGCTGACCCAGCAGGTGGAGGGGCGCCACGAGCTGGCGATGCGCTCGCGCGATCTGGTTGCGCTGGATGCCAGCGTGCAGCGCCTGCAGAGGCGCGCGGTCGGCGCGATCACCGGCGTCGGCCTGCTGGCCATCGCCGCGCTGATGTACGTGCTGCAGCCACCGGGCTGGTACTGGGGCGACCTGCCGATGTGGAGCTGGGTGTCCGGTGCCGTCGGCGCGCTGGCGCTGGCGCGCGCGTGGTGGAGATAGACCCGGTGCTGCAGACGCTGAAGAACGAACTGATGCACTTCGGTGCTGAAAACGACGCGCATGAAACCGAGCGCGCTCGGCGCATGCTCAACATCACGCCGGATACCGGTGAATTCCTGTCGGTGCTGGTGCGTTTCGGCACCGCGCGACGGGTACTGGAAATCGGCACCTCCAATGGCTACTCCACGCTGTGGCTGGCCGAAGCCGCAGCCGCCATCGACGGCCACGTGACCACGCTGGAAGTCGCCGAGGACAAGGTGGCGTTGGCGCGATCCACGTTCGCGCGCAGCGGGTTGGCCGCGCACATCACGCTGGTGCATGGCGATGCCGGGCAGTGGTTGGCAGAGGCCGGCGAAGGCTGCATCGACCTGTTGTTCCTGGATTCGGACCGCGGGCAGTACGCCGGCTGGTGGCCGCAGCTGCGCCGCGTGCTGCGGCCGGGGGGCCTGCTGGTGGTGGACAACGCCACCTCGCACGCGGAAGAGATGGAGCCCTTGTGCCTGCTGCTGGATGCCGATCCGGACTTCAGCACCAGCGTGGTGCCGGTGGGCAACGGCGAACTGCTGGCCGTGCGCAACGCCTGATTGCCACGCCACAGACCCGGGGTCAGATCCCTTTTTCCCGTGGAAAAGGGATCTGACCCCATACAGGGCACCCTTATAATCCCGCGGTGAGTACCGAACCTGACACCCTCGCCGCGGTCGAGACTGAAACCGCGCCCCTGCAGCTGCTGCACCTGGATGAGCGCCTGGCCGTGGTCAACAAGCCTGCCGGGCTGATGGTCCACGACAGCAAGCTGGCCCGTGGCGAAGATGATTTCCTGGCCGACCGCCTGCGTGAGCAGCTGGGGCGGCCGATCTTCCTCGTGCACCGCCTGGACCGGGCCACCAGTGGCTGCCTGCTGCTGGCCTTCGACCGCGAAACCGCCAGTTCGCTGGGCAAGGCACTGATGGGTGGCGTAGTGGCCAAGGACTACCTGACAGTCTGCCGAGGCTGGCCGGCCGAGCTGTCCTGGCGGGTGGACCATGATCTGGACGGCGGGCCGGGCAAGCCGGTGAAGAAGCCGGCGATCACCGATTTCCAGCGCCTGGCCACTGGCGAGCTGTCGGTGCCGGTGGGCGAGTTCAGCAGCTCGCGCTACGCGCTGCTGCGCTGCCAGCCGCAGACCGGGCGCTTCCGGCAGATCCGCCGTCACCTCAAGCACCTGTCACATCACATGATCGGCGATACCAGCCACGGCGATGGGCGCCACAACCGCATCTTCCGCATGCAGGGCGTGCACCGCATGCTGCTGCACGCCGAGCGCCTGCGCTTTCCGCATCCGGAGGGCGGCAACGTGGATGTCAGTGCGCCGCTGGACCGCCAGTTCCAGAAGGCACTGGACCTGTTCGGCTGGCAGGTGGACGCAGTTTGACGGTAGTGCCGGCCGCTGGCCGGCAGCTGCGTGATTCCAGGTGTACTGGGGAGCCGGCCAGCGGCCGGCACTACCTCATTCTCGTTTCTTTTCCGGCTCGTTGACGATCGCTTCCAGGTCTTTCTGCAGGTCCGCAAACAGCGGCTGCATGCGCGCCTGGATGGCCACCATCACGTTCTGCATCAGTGCCGGGGTCTTGTCCAGCAGGCTCTGGCCTGCCGCGCTCTCGTAGAACTCGGCCATCGCCAGCACGTCTTCCTTGCTGAACGTCTTCTTGTACAGGTCCACGTACATCGGCCGCAGCTGCTGCCACGACATGGCCTGGCGCAGGGTCTGGCTGGTCCGCGCCTGGATCCGCTTCAGCTGCTCCTGCTGCTGGGCGGTGAGCTGGCGCTGCGCGGCCACCTGCTGGAACTGCTGCTGCTGCATGGCTTCGATCTGCGGCACCATGGTGTCGATCATGCTCTGCGCGCGCGAGGCCGACAGCAGGCGGTTGATGTCGCCGTCGGTCGGCGGGGCGGCCAGGGCCGGGACGCTGGCCGTGGCCAGTGCCAGCAGCAGGGCGGCGCGGCGCAGCAGGGACGGCAGGGCGGGTGCGAAGCGGGTCATGCGGGCTTCCTGCGGTACATGGGACCGCCAGCATACCTGCAGCCCAGGCGAAGGCGGCGTGTTCGGCGCCTGATCGGCGGCATACGGGGCGCGATGGCGCACTCCACCACGTGGCTGCCGCTACAATGCGCGGATGGGCAGTGGACCGGTCACCATCAGCGCGCAGCTTGAAATCCCCGACGGCGAGATCGTCGAGCGGTTCGTGCGCGCCAGTGGCGCCGGCGGCCAGAACGTCAACAAGGTGTCCACTGCGGTGGAACTGCGTTTCGACGTGGCCAACTCGCCCTCGTTGCCCGAACCGTTGCGCGCGCGGCTGTTGGCGCGGCGTGACCGGCGCATGACCGGCGAAGGCGTGCTGGTCATCGACGCGCAACGTTTCCGCACCCAGGATCGCAATCGCGAGGATGCGCGCGAGCGGCTGGCGGCCTTCATCCAGGCCGGGCTGAGCGTGCCCAAACCGCGCAAAGCCACCAAGCCGACCCTCGGGTCGAAACTGCGTCGTCTGGACGCCAAACGCGGGCGCGCGCAGATCAAGCGCGGGCGCTCATCACGTGACTGGGAGTGATTGCTTGAACAACCCGACTTCGTTGCTGCCGGCCGTGCCGCCGCAGATGCCGCAGGTCAAACCCAACGCCTTCCTGCGCTGGCTGGCGCGCTGCACCCTGCGCATGGGGGGCTGGAAGGTGACCGGCACCCTGCCTGACATCCCCAGGCTGGTCTTCATCATCGCCCCGCATTCGTCCAACTGGGACGGGCTGTGGGGCATGGCAGCGAAGATCGCGCTCGGCATGAAGGTGAAGGTGCTGGGCAAGGCGTCGCTGTTCTGGTGGCCGCTGGGCCCGTTGCTGCACCGGCTGGGCGTGATTCCGCTCGATCGCAGCTCGCCACAGGGTACGGTGGGCCAGGCGGTGGACCTGCTGCGCAACAACGAGAAGATGTGGTTCGCCATCACGCCCGAGGGCACCCGCAAGGCGGTGAAGGAGTGGAAGGCCGGCTTCCTGAAGATCGCCCGGATGGCCGACGTGCCGATCCTGACCGCGTATTTCCACTATCCGGAAAAGACCATCGGCATCGGTCCGCTGTTCACCCCGAGTGGCGACGATGTGGCCGACATGGCTGCCATCCGCGAGTTCTACCGGCCCTGGATCGGCAAGACCCGCGGCACGGTCTGAGCCGGCCGCAGGCCGCCGCATAGACGCCACGTCCGGCACATGCCGGGCGAGCGCGACAGGAGTAGGGTGGAGGGCTGGTATCCATACCGTCTGCCCAAGGAGCGTTTTACATGTCGCGTACCGTAGTCCTGGCCGCCGCCATCAGCCTGGCGTTGGCGGCCTGTTCCGGCAAGGAGTCCACCCCCGTGACCGATGCCCAGAAAGCCCCGGCCCCGCAGCCGGCCGAAGCCTCCACCAATCCGCTGCTGAGCGCCAGCACGCTGCCGTTCCAGGCGCCGCCGTTCGACAAGATCAAGGACAGCGACTACCTGCCGGCCTTCGAAGAAGGCATGCGCCAGCACCTGGCCGACGTGCGCAAGATCGCCGACAGCAGCGAGCCGGCCACCTTCGACAACACCATCGTGGCGATGGAGCGCAGCGGCGAGACCCTGACCCGCGTGTCGCGCATCTTCTTCGGCCTGGTCCAGGCCGACACCAACGATGCGCGCCAGAAGATCCAGGAAGAAGTGGCGCCGAAGCTGGCCGCGCACCAGGATGAGATCAACCTCGATCCGAAGCTGTTCGCGCGCGTGAAGTCGCTGTACGACCAGCGTGACACGCTGGGGCTGGACCCGGTGCAGAAGCGCCTGGTCGAGCACTATTACGATGGCCTGGTGCGCGCCGGTGCGCAGCTGTCCGACGCTGACAAGGCGACCCTGCGCAAGCTCAACGTGGAAGAGACCACGCTCTCCACCCAGTTCCACACCCGCCTGGTGGCCGCGACCGCCGCTGCGGCTGTTGTCGTTGACGACAAGGCCAAGCTGGCCGGCCTGGACGAGGGCGCGATCAACAATGCTGCGGCCGCCGCCAAGGACCGCAAGCTGGATGGCAAATTCCTGCTGCCGCTGCAGAACACCACCCAGCAGCCGGTGCTCGGCTCGCTGAGCGATCGCGACCAGCGTGCCGCCGTTCTGAAGGCCTCTGAAACCCGCGCCGAGCGCGGTGATGCCAACGACACCCGGCAGACCGTGCAGCGCCTGGCACAGCTGCGTGCGCAGAAGGCCAAGCTGCTCGGCTTCGACACCTTCGCCGACTATCAGCTGGGCGACCAGATGGCCAAGACTCCGGCTGCCGCGCTCAAGCTGCTGACCGACACCGTGCCGGCCGCCACCGCCAAGGCGCGCGCCGAGGCCGGTGAGATCCAGAAGGTCATCGACGCGCAGAAGGGCGGATTCCAGGTCGCCGCTTCGGACTGGGACTTCTACGCCGAGCAGGTGCGCAAGGCCAAGTACGATCTGGACGAGTCGCAGATCAAGCCGTACTTCGAACTGGACAACGTGCTGCAGAACGGCGTCTTCTACGCCGCCACCCAGCTGTATGGCATCACCTTCAAGCCGCGCACCGACATTCCGACCTACAACCCGGACATGAAGGTGTACGAAGTGTTCGACAAGGACGGCACCTCGCTGGCCCTGTTCTACACCGACTACTTCAAGCGTGACAGCAAGTCCGGCGGCGCCTGGATGGACGTGTTCGTCGAGCAGGACGGCCTGACCGGTGCCAAGCCGGTGGTCTACAACGTCTGCAACTTCACCAAGCCGGCCGCCGGCCAGCCGGCGCTGATCAGCTTCGACGACGTCACCACGATGTTCCATGAGTTCGGCCATGCGCTGCACGGCATGTTCTCGAACGTGAAGTACCCGTCGATCGCCGGCACCGCCACCTCGCGTGACTTCGTCGAGTTCCCGTCGCAGTTCAACGAGCACTGGGCACTGGACCCGAAGGTGTTCGCCAACTACGCCAAGCACTACAAGACCGGCGAGGCGATGCCGCAGGAACTGGTCGACAAGATTCTCAAGGCGCGCAGCTTCAACCAGGGCTATGCGACCACCGAGTATCTGTCGGCCGCGCTGCTCGACCTGGCCTGGCACACGCAGAAGGCCGATGCGCCGCTGCAGGATGTCGGTGCCTTTGAAGCCAGCGCGCTGAAGAAGTTCAAGGTCGACCTGCCGCAGGTGCCGCCGCGTTACCGCACCACCTACTTCGACCACATCTGGGGTGGTGGTTACTCGGCCGGTTACTACGCCTACTTCTGGGCCGAAGTGCTGGACCATGACGCCTACCAGTGGTTCACCGAACACGGTGGCCTGACGGCGGCCAACGGCCAGGAGTTCCGCGACAAGATCCTCTCGCGCGGCAACAGCGTGGAGTTGTCGACCCTGTACCGCGATTTCCGCGGCAAGGACCCGTCGGTGGAACCGCTGCTGAAGTTCCGCGGGCTGAAGTAAGAAACAGAAAGCGGCGGGGGCAACCCCGCCGTTTTTCTTTGTGTAGAGCCGAGCCCATGCTCGGCTGGCTTTTTCTGGAGACGCAGCCGAGCATGGGCTCGGCTCTACACAAGCGGATCACGTCCCCACGTGCACCCGGTTGGCCTGCTCGGCCAGGCCCAGGTGATCGAGCGCGATATCCAGCGCCAGCACATAACTCTGCGCGCCATACCCAGCAGCAATGCCCAGGCGCTGGCCGACACCGGCCGGCAGGCACGGTTCGGCCACTGCGCCGTCGTCATGCACCTCTACGTACGCGTTGTGCAGATAGGGCAGCAGCCGCTGCAGGCGCAGACTGTTGGCACACGCACCCGGATCGAGCAGCGTCACCTCGCCACGGCTGTGGTCGGCCACGCGCAGCGCATCGAGTAGTTCCTGTTCCGAACCGCAGGCGCGGATCGCCACGCTGGTGCCGGCGTCGATCGCGCGATGCACCAGCGACTTCAGGACCGGTGCCGGCAGCGGCATCGCGGTGCGGATCAGGGCGCCGGCCGCTTCCGGGCCGCGGATGATGAAGATCGACATGACTCAGCCCTCCTGCGCCAGGCGGCGGCCGACAATGGCCAGCGACAACGGGTAACCGGCCTGCTGGCTGCGCTGGTCGACCACCACGGCGGCGGGGCCGTGCTGCAGGCGCAGGCGTGCATCCAGACCAGGTTCGCTGGGCGCCTGCAACTCGATGTACTGCGCCGGCAGCAGTTCCAGCGCCGCCTGCAGCGCGCCACCTTCGGCCTGCCATTGCGCCTCGTCGGCGGCACCGACATCCAGCAGTACCCAGTCGGCCGAGCGCGCCTGCGGCTGGCACAGGCACCGGCGTACCTCGGACAGGCTGGCGCAGTCACTGCACAGCACGCGATGGCCGGCCAGCTGTGCCGGCAGTTGGGGACGCGGTGCCGACGAAGAGGCGTGGCGGATCACCAGGAGGGTCATACAACACCTTGCGGAATGCGCCGTGTGGCGCGGTGGGCACACGATGCGCGTGCTGCCCGTAAAGGTGCGATGCCCGCGGCCGGGCCGGGGCGTAAAACCTGCGTAACCCCTTTTGCAGCGCCAGGGTTGCCAGGACTGGGGCGCAGAGCAGCCGAGCGTAGGCTCGGCTCTACAGGAGCGCGGCGCGGGAACCTCTTGCGCCCGGATGTGGTCTGATGCAGCCACCACCCAACCGGAGCCTGTCATGGATGCTGTTGCCCGTCCCCCCTTTTCCCAACGCGCCGTGGCCTGGCTGAAGAAGGAAGCATTGCCGCTGCTGGTGATGCTCGGCCTGCTCGCCGCCGCCCGCGATACCCTGGCCAACCATTACGTGGTGCCGAGTGGTTCGATGCAGCCGACCCTGCAGCCCGGCGACCGGGTGGTGGTGGACATGCGTGCCTATGGCCTGCGCCTGCCGTTCACCGGCAAGGAACTGATGACCACCGGCGTTCCGCAGCGTGGTGAAGTGGCGGTGTTCGATTCACCGGCCGACGGCACCCGCCTGATCAAGCGCGTGGCGGCAGTGGCGGGCGACCATGTGCAGATGCGCGAAGGCCATCTGAGCATCAACGGGCAGCCGCTGCAGATGGCCGACCTGCAGGACGTGGAAGCCTTCGGCGAGCGACGTGCCCGCCTTGATCTGGACATGGGCGGCGGTCCGGACATCGCCGACCTGGTGGTGCCGACTGGCAAGGTGCTGGTGCTGGGTGACCACCGCGGCAACAGCTTCGATGGCCGCTTCTTCGGCTTCGTCGACGCCGACAAGCTCTACGGCCGCGCGGTGGCGGTGTACTACCGCCGGGGCGACGGCTTCGAGTGGCAGCGCCTGTAAGCTGAATTGATACTTCTCGTATATCAATCATGACCTATCAGGTTATGGATCGACTGGATAGACGGGCCTAGTCTGAGGCCCGTTCCCTCCCGCGCTTGGCCGCCCCCACCGGCCCATCGATCCCATGACTGGCGAAACCGCGGCGGCCGTCGAACGCCGCCCCCCCACTGTCGACCCCAGCGCCGAGACCCGCATCCAGCAGGGCACACCGGCCTTTCGTCGCACCGCGCTGGCACTGTTCCTGGCCGGCTTTTCCACCTTCGGCCTGCTGTACACGGTGCAGCCGCTGCTGCCTGAGTTCAGCCGCCATTTCGGCGTGTCCGCCGCCGGCAGCGCCATGTCGTTGTCGCTGACCACCGGCACCTTGGCCGTGGCGATGCTGCTGGCTGGTCTGCTGTCCGATGCGGTCGGCCGCCGCCCGTTGATGATCGTCGCGTTGCTGGCCTCGGCCATGCTGTCGCTGAGCTCGGCGCTGGTGGATGACTGGACCACGCTGCTGGTATTGCGCACGCTGCTCGGCCTGGCGCTGAGCGGCGTGCCGGCGGTGGCGATGACCTACCTGGTCGAGGAAATGGACAGCCGTGCGCTGGGCCTGGCGATGGGCCTGTACATCGGCGGCAATGCCATCGGTGGCATGAGCGGGCGCCTGCTGGCCGGCATCATCGCCGACCACTGGGGCTGGCGCTGGGGTATCGGCGTGGTCTCGATCATCGCGGTGGCCAGCACGGTGCTGCTGTGGCTTCAGCTGCCGCCGTCGCGCCACTTCCATCCCCGTCGTGACGGCCTGCGCCAGTTGCCGTCGCGCTGGCGCATGCTGTTCGCCGACCCGGGCCTGCCGTGGCTGTTCGCCACCTCGTTCGTGCTGATGGGCGTGTTCGTCACCCTCTACAACTACCTGGGCTACCACCTGCTGGCGCCGCCCTACCACCTCAGCCAGACCGTGGTCGGCCTGATCTTCAGTGTCTACCTGGTGGGCACCTTCAGTTCGGCGTGGATG
Source organism: Stenotrophomonas sp. GD03777 (assembly GCF_029842485.1). NCBI lineage: Bacteria > Pseudomonadati > Pseudomonadota > Gammaproteobacteria > Lysobacterales > Lysobacteraceae > Stenotrophomonas > Stenotrophomonas sp. GD03777. The sequence goes on along the minus strand of NZ_JAOCGL010000122.1, from coordinate 373 downwards.
GGCCAGCAGGCAACGCGCTACGGGCGCGGCCGCATCCTGTCGATCTCGTTCGCGTTGATCGGCGCGGGCATCGCACTGCTGGCAATGCCGTGGCTGAGTGCGATGGCACTGGGTATCGCACTGGTCACGTTCGGCTTCTTCGGCGGCCACTCGGTGGCCAGCAGCTGGGTTGGCAGCCGCGCCGGTACGATGCGCGCCGAAGCCTCGGCGATGTACCTGTTCGCCTACTACCTCGGGTCCAGCGTGCTGGGCGGGGTCGGTGGCCTGGCCTATGCGGCCTGGGATTGGCTGGGTGTGTGCCTGTTCGCTGCCGTGCTGACCCTGATCGGTGGTGGCATCGTCTGGGCACTGCAGCAGCGCGCGCCGCAGCCGG
>NZ_JAOCGL010000121.1:0-10508 GCF_029842485.1 Stenotrophomonas sp. GD03777 | reverse complement strand
ACAGCGCGAACTGCCCGAAGCGCTGGCGCTGGGCGTGCGTCGCGAGGCGGCGCTGCGGCTGCAGGCCGAGCAATCGATGACGGTGCAGGTGTTCGACCTGGTCCCCGGCGGCTGGCCGCTGGAATCGCTGCCACAGCGCGTGCGCCTGCGGGCCAGTAGCGCCTCCACGCTGCACTACCACCTGCAGCCGCTGCAGCGTGGGCACTTCCGCTTCGAAGGCGTGCACCTGCGCATGCGCTCGCCGTGGCGCCTGTGGTGGCAGCAACGCACGCTGCCGCCCGCACTGGACGTGCGGGTCTATCCGAATTTCGTGCCGCTCACGCGCTTTGCGTTGTTCAGTGCCGACCAGGCCTCGCGGCTGGTCGGTGCACACGTGAAGCGCCGCCGTGGTGAAGGCACCGACTTCCACCAGATGCGCGAGTACCGCGTCGGCGACAGCCTGCGCCAGCTGGACTGGAAGGCCACCGCGCGTGCGCGCAAGCTGATCTCGCGCGAGTACCAGGACGAGAAGAACCAGCAGTTGCTGCTGATGCTCGACAGTGGCCGGCGCATGCTGGCCAGCGAAGGCGGTCTCTCGCACTTCGACCATGCCTTGAATGCCTCGCTGGTGGTGGCCTACCTGGCGCTGCGCCAGGGCGATGCCGCCGGCCTGTTCGCTGCCGGTGGCGAACGCCGCTGGGTCGCGCCGCAGCGCGGCATGGGCACGGTCGAGCACCTGCTGCGCGCCAGCTACGACCTGCAGCCACGCGCGGTGGCCACCGATTACCTGGCCGCTGCCACCGAGGTGTCGCTGCGCCAGCGCCGGCGAGCACTGGTGATGCTGGTCAGCAACGTGCGCGATGAAGACATCGAAGACCTGCTGGCGGCGGTGCGCCTGCTGCAACGGCGCCACCTGGTGTGCGTGGCCAGCCTGCGCGAGCGCGAGCTGGACGGCGTACTGGAGGGGGACGTGCAGACGCTGGAGGACGCCACCCAGGCCGGTGCCGCGGCGCTGTACCTGCAGCAGCGCGCGAAGGCGCACGAAGCGCTGCGCAGCGAGAAGGTGATGGTGCTGGACGTCACCGCCGACGCCCTGCCGGGCGCGCTGGTGGAGCGCTACCTGGCGGTGAAGCGCGAAGGGTTGCTGTAGCCCTGCGATTGACCGGCGCCGAGCATGGGCTCGGCTCTACAGACGGCCTGATTCCTGTAGCGCCGAGCCCATGCTCGGCTGTCGGCCAGCGGCCGGCACTACCCTTGCAGCAAGCGACGCTGCAACCGCTCCACCGCACGCTGCAGCAGCGCCCGGTTGCGGGCCAGCTTCATCCACTGCGGCAGGCGCGAGAACATGGATCGATGATGGCCGCGGCCCTCGCGCAGCGTCGCGCCCGCGTATTCGTGCAGTGCCTGCAGATGTTCGGCGTTGTAGGCCCACAGCAGGCCCGCGCGGGTCGATTCGACCAGGCGCAGCGGCAGACCGAAATGCGGATCGGCAGGCTCGGCGTCACGCAGGGGACGCGTCAACACCGTGACCTCGGTGCTGCGACCGCACTGTGCGCATCGGGCGGGGAAGGATGCAGGCGCGGGGATGCCGGCGGGAATCGGCCGACACACATGCAGCCACTGATGCCCGCAGAATCCACAGGGCTGGCGGCCCAGAATGCGGACCGCACCCACCCAGTCGCCGCTGTCCAATGCAGCGCTGCAAGCTGTGCAGCGGAAACGCGCGGTCCATCGATAGGGTTCCCAGCGGGCGATCACCCAACCGGGGGCATCGCAGCGGTGGCAACGCACCGCGACGCGGTCCGCGAAGGCCTGCAGGCTGCGCCCGTCATCGAAATGCCGGCCCGGCGCGGGCGTGGCACGCCCATGCCGGCCAGGCCAACGCCGCACCGTCATCAGACGTAGATCCGCGTCGGCGCCTCGTCGACGATCGCGTGCGGCACGAACCGCGCACTGTCGCGGGTGATCGCGCTGTCGTCCTCGCGGATGCCGATGCCACAGGCGTGGTCACCCACCACCCAGCTGCCGATCAGCGGGTAGCCGCCTTCGAAGCGGGTCAGCGGATGGGCGCGCTGGATGATCGCCGGGCCGTCATAGGGACCGTCGCTGCGCTGGGTGCTGCCGTCGGCCAGGTGCATCTCGATGTTGGCACCTTCGCGCGAGAACAGCGGCTTGCGCACCCAGCCCGGGGCCAGCGTGCTGCCCTCATCGAAGTGCGCCTCCAGCAGGTTCGGATGGCCTACGTTGCGCTGCCACAGCAACGGCAGGATGCCCTTGTTGCTCAGCACTGCCTTCCACGCCGGTTCCAGCAACTGCACGCCCGAACCGGGCAGCGCGCGGCCGAACTCTTCGGCCATCAGGTCTTCCAGCGGGTACAGCTTGAACAGCGTGCCGATCACCGAATCATCCAGCGCGGTGAAGCGGCCGTCCTCGGACAGGCCGATGTCCTCGATCGCGATGGCCTGGCCATGCAGGCCGGCCTGCGACGCGCAGTCGCGCAGGTAATCGACAGTGCCACGGTCTTCTTCCGAGCTTCCCACCGCGCTGAAGTACAACGGCGGCGGCAGCTGCGTGGCCAGTTCGCCGAAGCGCTCGACCAGCGCCTCATGGATCGCATTGAACTGGTCGGCATGCTGCGGCAGGCGGCCGGCGTTGCGCTGGTCTTCCAGCCACTGCCACTGGAAGAAGCTGGCCTCGAACAGCGAGGTCGGCGTGTCGTAGTTCAGCTCGTACAGCTTGGCCGGGCCGGTGCCGTCGTAGGCCAGGTCCAGGCGGCCGTAAAGGTGCGGCTGGCGCTGGCGCCAGCTGTCGGCGATCCAGTCGCGGTAATGCGACGGAATCGCCAGCTGGTCCATCAACCGCTCGCTGCCGATGACATCACCGACCAGGTCCAGCGCCATCTGGTGCAGCTCGGCACTGGGGTCTTCGATGTCCTGTTCGATCTGGCGCAGGGTGAACGCGTAGTACGCGCTTTCATCCCAGTAGGGCTGGCCATCGATGGTATGGAAACGGAAACCCGCTTCCTCCGCGCGTGCCCGCCACTGGGCACGCTCGGCAATCCGGATGCGCTGCATGGGTCGATCAGCCGCCGTAGCTGCCGCTGGTGCTGCGGCGTGCGCTGGTGTTGCCGAAGCCACCACGGCTGGCAGTGACCGCACGGTTCGGTTCGCTGGTGACCGGTGCCAGACCGGCCTTGCCGGCGCCGATGCCGCTGGCGGTGTTCAGGCCACCGGTGCCGCCCGGTGCCGGGCGCGCCCAGCCAGCGTTCTTGTCCTGGTATGCCGGTGCCGACGCCGGCGCCTGCGGGGCGAGGCCGCCGCGGTTGCTCAGCATCTGCGACATGAAGAAGCCCATCATCATCGGGCCGATGAACGAGGTGCCGGCCGAGGTGTGCTGCTGCACGCACTGCTCCGGCTTGTAATCCTTCTCGCAGGCTTCCTTGCTGGCGTACTTCGGCGCCGCATCGGCGGCCTGCTTCTGCGCTTCGGCAAAGGCATTGCGGCACGACGACGGATCACCGGTGGCCTCGGTGCAGGCCTCGACCGAGGTGTACAGGCCTTCCTGCACCTTCACCTCCGGCTCCTTCTGGCAGGCGGTGAACAGCAGCGGCGCAGCGCTCATCAGCAGCAGCGCGGTGGTGCGGGAACGTTTCATGGCCTCATGCCCTGTATACGGATCAATGCCCAATGATGCCAAATCCTCACCAACAACCGGAATCGGCAAAGCGGGAAAGATGAACGGCCTTTCATTTTCGTCGGCATTGGGGTCAGAGCCCATCGCGCTGCGATGGGATCCGACCCCGGGCGGCACACCGCACTGGTAGGTGCCAACCTTGGTTGGCACACGCCCCGCGGCGCCGCGCTATGCCCGGCGCGCGCAGCCAAGTCTCCGGCGAGAAGCCCCCTTGTTGTTCAAGGGGGCGCGCCGCAGGCGCGGGGATAAGGGGAAATGCGCGGACCACCAAGCCGCTGCAAGCGGTGAAGGTGGTTGCAGCAGCAACCGAAAAAATTGGCCATGATCGGCTGACCCCCACGTCGTACGGCCCGCCCGTTCCGCCAGCCATGCCCGAATACCGTTCCCGCACCTCCACCGCCGGCCGCAACATGGCCGGCGCCCGCGCCCTGTGGCGTGCCACCGGCATGAAGGACGGCGACTTCCACAAGCCGATCATTGCCATCGCCAACTCCTTCACCCAGTTCGTGCCCGGCCACGTGCACCTGAAGGACCTCGGCCAGCTGGTCGCGCGCGAAATCGAACAGGTCGGTGGCGTCGCCAAGGAATTCAACACCATCGCCGTGGACGACGGCATCGCGATGGGCCACGACGGGATGCTGTATTCGCTGCCCAGCCGCGAGATCATCGCCGACGCCGTGGAGTACATGGTCAACGCGCACTGCGCCGACGCGCTGGTGTGCATCAGCAACTGCGACAAGATCACCCCCGGCATGCTGATGGCTGCGCTGCGCCTGGACATCCCGGTGGTGTTCGTCTCCGGCGGGCCGATGGAAGCGGGGAAGACAAAGCTGTCCGAGCACAAGCTGGACCTGGTCGACGCGATGGTGGTGGCCGCCGATGACAGCGCCTCCGACGAGAAGGTCGCGGCCTTTGAACGCAGCGCCTGCCCCACCTGCGGCTCCTGCTCGGGCATGTTCACCGCCAACTCGATGAACTGCCTGACCGAAGCGCTGGGCCTGTCGCTGCCCGGCAACGGCACTACGCTGGCCACCCATGCCGACCGCGAGGCGCTGTTCCGCCGCGCCGGCCGCCTGATCGTCGAGCTCTGCCATCGCTGGTACGGCGGCGAAGACCCGAGCGCGCTGCCGCGCGGGATCGCCACCCAGGCCGCGTTCGCCAACGCGATGACCCTGGACATCGCCATGGGCGGCTCCACCAACACCATCCTGCATCTGCTGGCCGCAGCGCAGGAAGCGGAGGTCGACTTCGACCTGACCCACATCGACGCGCTGTCGCGACGCGTCCCGCAGCTGTGCAAGGTGGCGCCGAACACACCGAAGTACCACATCGAGGACGTGCACCGCGCCGGCGGCGTGTTCGGCATCCTCGGTGAACTGGATCGCGCCGGCCTGCTCGATACCACAGTGCCGACCGTGCACAGCGCCAGCCTGGCCGAAGCGCTGGAACGCTGGGACGTGGCGCGCAGCGACAACGACACCCTGCATACCTTCTTCAAGGCCGGCCCGGCCGGCATCCCCACCCAGGAGGCCTTCAGCCAGGCCACGCGCTGGCCCGCGCTGGACCTGGACCGCGCCGAGGGCTGCATCCGCTCGCTGCAGCATGCGTATTCGCTGGAAGGTGGCCTGGCTGTGCTGCGCGGCAATCTGGCCGTCGATGGCTGCGTGGTGAAAACCGCCGGCGTGGACGAATCGATCCATGTGTTCGAAGGCCCCGCACGCGTCTACGAAAGCCAGGACGCCGCCGTCGCCGGCATCCTCGCCGACGAGGTGCAGCCGGGCGAGGTGGTGGTGATCCGCTACGAAGGGCCGAAGGGCGGCCCGGGCATGCAGGAGATGCTGTACCCGACCAGCTACCTGAAGTCGAAGGGACTGGGCAAGCAGTGCGCGCTGCTCACCGATGGCCGCTTCTCCGGTGGCACCTCGGGGTTGTCGATCGGCCACGTTTCGCCGGAAGCGGCCAGTGGCGGCGCGATCGGGCTTGTGGAAGACGGTGACCGCATCCGCATCGACATCCCGGCCCGCCGCATCGACCTGTTGCTGGATGAGGCCACGCTGGTCCAGCGCCGCAGCGAGGCCGATGCACGCGGCTGGAAACCGCGTGCGCCGCGCCCGCGCAAGGTCACCAGCGCGTTGAAGGCCTACGCTCTGCTCGCCACCAGCGCCGACAAGGGCGCCGTACGCAACACCGCCCTGCTCGGCGATTGATCCCTGCGCGGTAGTGCCGGCCGCTGGCCGGCATCTGCACGCCGCGTCCCACATCATTGAGGTTGCCGGCCAGCGGCCGGCACTACCCGTCGTGATCCGTTATGGTGGCCAGGAGGTCATCAACACGGAGGTTGAGAGGATGTTGCTTTTCTTTGCACTGGCCGCTGCCATGGGCACGTCAGCAGAACCACCCAAAGCACCCGACTGCAGCTACGACCGTGCAGCGATGCTGGCGATGGAACCGGATGCGTTCGATCAGGACCTGGAAGGTGGCTGGCGCACGCTGGCCGACCGTGGCTGCCACCGTGAAGCCGCTGATCTGCTCGCCGCCTATGCTGTGCTGCCCAAGGCTGCGGGCAACACCATGATTCTGTGGCATGAAAGCCAGATGCGTGCGGAGGCGGGCCAGTACCCGGAGGCGGTGGCGCTGATGCAGCGCACCTACAAGCCCACCGCCACCGACCCCGGTTACTGGAACGCCTACGTGGACGGCACGATCGCCTTCCTGCAGCGTGATCGTGCGGCGCTGGAGAAAGCGCGAGCAAGGTTGATTGCGATTCCTGCGCCGGAGCAGATTGCCAAGGCGCTGAAGGATGGGCGTTATCATTTCACGACCGCCGGCGGGCAGAAGGTGGATGTGCCGTGGCCGCCCAACCTGGACGTGCTCGATGGCTTCCTGCGCTGCTTTGATCGCGATTACCACAATGCGATGGGCAACCAGGCCTGCCGGAATCCGGAGGGCGATTGAGCGACAGAGGGCGTGGTCGGGTCAGAGCCCTTCCTTCGGAAGGGATCCGACCCCGTCTCAGCCGATCACGCGCTTGAACGGCGGCAGCGCGTCGATGATGCGCTTGCCGTAGCGGCGGGTCAGCAGCCGCGAATCGAGGATGATCACGCGGCCGGTGTCGGTGGAGGTGCGGATCAGGCGGCCGGCGAACTGGGTCAACGTGCGCAGCGCGTGCGGAATGGCGATCAGGTTGAACGCATTGAGCCCGCGGCCTTCGAACCATTCGCTGAGGGTGGCGGTCTGCGGATCGGTCGGCACCGCGAACGGTACCTGGGTGATCACCACCGTGGTGCAGGCTTCGCCGGGCAGGTCGAGGCCTTCGCCGAACGAGTTCAGGCCGAACAGTACCGAGCCTTCGCCGGCAGCGACGCGGCGCAGGTGCTCTTCGATCAGCCGGGTCTTGGACATCTCGCCCTGTACCAGCACCTGCTTGCGCCGCGCGGCCGGCATCAGCCCGGCCACCTTTTCCATCTTCCAGCGCGAGGTGAACAGCACCATCGAGCCCTTGGCCCAATCCAACTCGGTGTCGAGGTAGCGCGCCACTTCGCGGGGATGGCCTTCGCGGTCGTCGGGGGTGACCGGGAACCTGGGCACGATCAGCTCGGCCTGGTTGGGCAGGTCGAACGGCGACGACAGCGAGACCATCTCGGCCTCTTCCGGAATGCCGTTGTCGATCGCCAGCGACTGGAAATCGCCACCGCCGGTCAGCGTCGCCGAGGTCATCACCACCGAGTCCACCTCATCCCACAGCAGCTTGCGCAGCACGTGCGCGGCCGATACCGGCGAGCCGTGCAGCACCAGGTCGCCGTCGCGGGTGGCGGTGACCCAGCGCGCCATCGGCGGCGCGCCGTCCTTGTCCTCGCGGCGCCAGGCCTGCCACAGGTTGTACTGTTGCTCGATCATTTCCAGCGCCATGCCCAGGTTGCGCTGCAGGCGCTCGCGCGCGGCGTCGTCCGGCTTGCCCTTGGCCACCTGCGCGGTAGCGGCATGCGCCCAGTTGTAGAGGCTGCGGGTCTCGTCGGCCAGTGCCTCGATCGGCTCGCGCCAGGCCTCCGGCAAACGGCCGTTGGCCGCGCGCCACATCGGCTCCTCATCCGCTGGCGCCGGCATCCACGCCCGCTCGATGTGATCGCGGAACGCGCGCAGCTGCTTGGCGACGTTGCTGGCGACCTCGATCGCTTCGTTCGGCAGCAGGTTGCCGAGGCGGTCCTTGTCAACCGCGCGGTAGGCACCGGCAATCAGGATCTGCAGGCGCCCGGTGCGCTTGGCCATTTCATCCAGCGCCAGGCTGGCCGCGCCCTGGTCGATCGCCACGTTGCCGATGTGATGGCCTTCGTCCAGCACCAGCAGCATGTCCGACGGCGGCGCGATCAACGGCTGGCCGTTGTCGCTGTCGCCGATCGACAGCGCCGACAGCAGCAGCGCGTGGTTGGTGACCACGATCTGCGCATCGCGCACGGTGTTGCGTGAACGCAGCACCGCGCACTGCGCCGAATACGCACAACGGCGCCCGGCGCAGCCCGAGGCCGGCGTGGTGATGCGGCTGCGCAGGCCGGGACTGATGGTCTCCGGCGCATTGTCGATATCGCCGTCCCAGCTGCCGCCGGTGAAGGCATCGGTCAGGCGCTTGGCGATGTCCATCTCGATCGGCGCCAGCGGCCGGTCGAACAGTGGTGCATCATCCTCGAACATGCCGCCCTGCGAGCCCTCGCCCTGTGCTTCGGCGGCGTTACGCGTGCACAGGTAGCGGGTACGGCCCTTGGCCAGCGCCACGGTTGCTTCCAGGCCGGTGGCCTTGAGGAAATTCGGGATATCGCGCTCGACCAGCTGCGACTGCAGCGCCACGGTGCCGGTGCTGATCACCAGCTTCTTCTTGCTGGCCAGCGCAATCGGTACGCCCGCAGTGAGGTAACCCAGGCTCTTGCCGACGCCGGTCGGCGCCTCGACCACGCCAACGCCGCCGCTCTTCGACAGCGCGCGTGACACCACGCCGATCATCTGGCTCTGCGAGCGGCGGGTGGAGAAGCCCGGAGTATTGGCCTGCAGCGTCGTGTACGCCTTGCGGATCGCGTCCTTCAAGGGGTCATCGAGCGTGCGCGGAGCGGCGACGGTTTCGGTCACGCCGGGAATTACCGTGGCTGGATCGGGCCGGTCATTGTCGCATGGCCGGCCATGTCCGCCGCCGCTGGCTACCTGAACGGGGCAGCGGCGACGCCCGGCGGCTGGATGAACACGCCGGACGCTGCTGGCGACGGCCCTGGGCCGTCACCGCGGTGTCACTGCACCGCGTTGCCGCGCAGCCGCAGCAGGCGCACCAGCGCCCACACCAGCAGCACCACGCCGATGGCCTCGACCATTGCCAGCGCGAAATGCAGCACGCCGAGGATGGCGCTCAGGCTCGACACGGCACTGAAATCACCACTGCGGACCATCCACATCGGCAGGATGCCCGCCGCCATCCCACCGAGGCTGGTCAACAGCAACAGCAGCAGGCCGACCAGGGCGCCGGTGCGGGTCGCATCGCGCGGCGCACCGACCACCCAGACCAGGCCGACGCACAGCGCGATCAGCACCGGCAGGCGCACACCGACCATGCTCAGCACGGTCACCATCAAGGTCGTGCCGTCCATCGATCAGTCCTCGCCGGCCAACACAGCCGGGCCCTGGCGCAGCGCCTGGTAGACCTCGTCGGTCTGCGGGCGTACGCCGTGCCACTGCAGGAAGCTCTCGGCGGCCTGTTCGACCAGCATGCCCAGGCCATCCACGGTGTTGCGGCAGTTCGCCGCGCGTGCCCATGCCAGGAAGGCGATCGCCGCCTCGCCGTAGTTCAGGTCGACGGCGGTGGTCATCGAGTTGACCAGCGACAGCGGCAGCTTGAACTCGACATCGCGGTCGCGGCCCGCCGAGGTGGCGTTGACGATCAGTTCAAAGTCGCCCAGGTCGCGCAGGTCCTCCCAGTAGCGGCTGATCGCGCGGCCCGGTTCGCCCATGGCATCGATCAGCTCGTCGGCACGTTCCGGCGTGCGGTTGACCACCACCAGTTCGGTGATGCCGGCATCGAGCAGCGCCGGGGCGACGCTGCGCGCCGAGCCACCGGCACCGATCATCAGCACGCGACGGCCGCGCAGGTCCAGGCCGTGGCGGTCGGTCAGGTCGCGCACCAGGCCGATGCCATCGGTGGTGTCGCCGTGCCAACGGTCGCCCTTGCGCAGCAGCGTGTTGACCGATCCGGCGCGGCGCGCCCTTGCGGTCAGCGTGGTGCACACCGAGAACGCGGTTTCCTTGTGCGGCAGGGTGACGTTCGCACCGACACCGCCCTCGGCAGCGAAGGCCTCCAGGCCGGCCAGGAACGCCTCCGGGGCCAGGTCGATCGCGCGATAGTCGATGGCGATGCCTTCCTGGCGACCGAACGACGCATGGATCTGCGGCGACTTCGAATGGGCGACGGGGTGTCCAAAGACGGCGTAACGGTCGGTCATGGAATCCTCAAGCTGGCTAGACTGATGCTCTGTTCGTGCATGGAACCGGATGATGCGCATCACACCGCCCCTGCTGGTGCTTGCCGCCAGTCTACTCTCTGCCCCCGTGGCGATGGCGTTGAACGAGTACGGCATCGAAGGCATGGGCGTGGTCTCGACCCGCGCAGACGAGGGTCGCGCCACGATCAGCGCCGATGGCCAGCGCATCGTTTTCGCCCGCCGCGACGAAGCCGGCTGGGGCCTCTGGGAGGCACGCGTGGTCGACGGTCGTTGGCAGCAGGCACAGGCACTGCCGGTCGGCGTGGCCGGTGAAGCCCGTGATCCCTACTTCAGCCGTGATGGCCGCTGGCTGCTGTTCGCGGC
>NZ_JAOCGL010000120.1:0-10565 GCF_029842485.1 Stenotrophomonas sp. GD03777 | reverse complement strand
GGTCCGCGACAGAAGAAGACCCCGGATTCTGACACAGCCGCCGGTACCGGGCAGCGACGCCCGGCAGCGCCCCGGGCAGCGATTCAGCCCGGCACTCAGCCACGCGGATGGTGGCGGGCGTGCAGCTTCTGCAGGTGCTCGCGCGCTACCAGGGTGTAGATCTGGGTGGTCGACAATGAACTGTGGCCGAGCAGCATCTGCAGCGCGCGCAGGTCGGCACCGCGGTTGAGCAGATGGGTGGCGAAGCTGTGCCGCAGCCCATGCGGGCTGATCCGCGCCGGGTCGATGCCGGCCACCTGTGCGTGGCGCTTGACCAGATGCCAGAACGCCTGCCGGGTCAGCGCATGCAGCGTCGGTTCAATGAACAACGGGGCCTGCCCATCCGCCAGGGCATGCACCTTGCCCTTGCCGACCAGCTGCGGGCGCGACTGCTGCAGGTAACGCTCCAGCCAGTGCTGGGATTCCTCTCCCAGCGGCACCAGCCGTTCCTTGCTGCCCTTGCCGGTGACCCGCAGCACGCCCTGGCGCAGGTTGACCGCCGTCGCGGGCAGCAGCACCAGTTCACTCACGCGCAGGCCCGCGGCATACATCAGTTCCAGCATGGCGCGATCGCGCAGGCCCAATGGGCTGTCGACGTCCGGGGCCGCCAGCAGCGCATCGATCTGGCTCTCGGCCAGCGCCTTGGGCAGCAGCCGTGGTAACTTCGGCGGGTCCAGCAGCGCGCTGGGATCCTCGCTGCGTTCGCCGCGGCGCACGCCATCGGCGAAGAACGCCCGCAACGCCGACAGCAGGCGCGCGTTGCTGCGCGGTGACCAGCCATGCCGGGTGCGCCAGGCCAGATAATCGAACAGCCCAGGACGCTCGATGCCGGCCAGGCCACCGTCGCGCCCATCCATCCAGCGCGCCAGCCCTTCCAGGTCACGCCGGTAACTGTCGAGGGTGGCACGGGCCAGGCCGTTCTCGGCCCAGATCGCATCGAGGAAGCGCTGGATGCGCACGCCGTCGTCGGCGCGAAGCTCGGGCAGTTGCTGGACCAGCTGGCGGCGTTCTGCGGGGGTGGAGACAAGGGCCATGCGTGCAGGATACGAGGGCCACTGCGGGCACGGCCAGCTTTGCGTATGCTCGGCGCATGTCCCGCCCTGCCACCGACACGGCCCCTGCGGCCGCTACCGAAATGCCCCGCCCACGTGCCTTGTTGGCCTGGCGCGTGCTGGCGATGGTCTACGACGCACTGCCGGTGCTGGCGCTGTGGATGCTGGCCGGCACGCTGTTCACCCTCGCCTACACCTTCAGCGGCCACGCGCAACGCGAGAACATCGCGCCGTTCAGTGCCTGGCAGTGGCTGCTTTGGGCGGTGTGCTGGGCGATCACGGGCTGGTACGCGACGGCCAGCTGGCGCCGCGGTGGACAGACCCTGGGCATGCGCCCGTGGCGGCTGACAGTGCGATCAATCGATGGCACGCCGTTGCGGCGCGGCCAGTTGTGGCTGCGCTTTGCGGTGGGCACGCTGTCCCTGCTGCTGGGCGGACTGGGATTCTGGTGGGCGTGGGTCGACCGCCAACGCCTGACCTGGCACGACCGCGCCAGCGGTACCCGCCTGGTGCGGATGCCGAAACGGTAAGGCGCTGTCTGTAGCGCCGAGCCCGTGCTCGGCTGCTTTCCGCACTGTACGTGACAGCCGAGCACAGGCTCGGCTCTACAACAATCAGAATCAGCCCGACTTGCGCCGGAACAGAAGTCCGGATACCGCCAGCATCACGATCGGCGGCAACGCGTAGGCAATGCGGTAATCGAACTTCAGCGCGCCGGCCATGCGGCCGAAGAACAGCTGCAGCAGCCAGAAGCCCAATGCGAACAGGATGCCCAGGAACAAGCGCTTGCCCATGCCGCCGCTGCGCAGCGATCCGAACGCGAACGGCACCGCCGCCAGGCACAGGGCCAGCACGTTCACCGGATAGAACCAGCGGCTCCAGTACACATCCTCGAAATCGCGCGCGTCCAGCCCGTTGCGTTCGCGGTAGGCAATGCTGGTGCTCAGCTCGGACACGCTGAGGTTGCGCGGCTTGGCGATACCGGTCGCCAGCGCGGCCGGGTCCAACTTCGAGTTCCAGGGCTCACGTGCCACTTCCTGACGGGTTGCCGAGCGCTCGCCAAAGGTGTCGCGGCGCACGCCGGTCAACACCCAGCCGTCCTTGTCGTGCTCGGCGGTGGCGGCATGGGTCAACGAGGCGATCTTGCCGTCTTCGGCGACCCGGTACAGGCGCACATCACGCAGGATCAGCCGCGTGCCCTTGTCGCCCACCAGCTGCTCCTCGCCGCTCTGCGCATTGAGGAAGGTGTCGCCTTCGCGTGCCCACAGCCCCGAGTAACGGGTAGTGGCAATATCCCGCCCCCATTTGGCGCTGGATTTCAGCGCATCGGCACGGTCCTGGCCCCAGGGGCCCAGCGTCTCGGCGCTGAGCACCATCACCGCGGTCAGCAGCGACAGCGCAATCGCCACCGACACGCTCAGGCGCTTGCGCGACAGGCCCAGTGCACGCAGTGCGGTCAGCTCCGAGGTCGCGGCCAGCTGGCCCAGGCCCATCAGTGCGCCGATCACCGCGGCCGTCGGGAACATCGTGTAGGCGCGGCGCGGCACGGTGTACAGCACCCACGCGGCGGCATGGCCCAGGGTGTAGCCGTTCTTGCCGATGTCCTTGAACTCGCCGGAGAAGGCCATCACCACGTCCAGGCCCACCAGCACCGCCCAGGTCAGCAGCACGGTGGTGAACACCGACCGGCCCAGGTACAGGTCGAAACGCATCGGGCGCAGCCTCATGCGCGGGCTCCCTTCGGGCGGGCCAGGCGGCCATCACGTACATACATCCAGATCGCCAGCGCCAGCAGCGGCAGGGTCAACCACCACAGGCCGAGCGCGGGCGGAATCTTGCCGTTGGCAATCCAGCCGCTGCCGATGAACATCAGGTTGGTGCCCACCATGTAGGCCAGCAGGGCCAGCATCATGCGGCCGTAGCGCTGCTGGCGCGGCGAGCTGCGGCCCAGCGGCACGGTCAGCAGGGCGAACGCCAGCGCGATCAGCGGCGGTGCCAGCCGGCGATGCAGCTGCGCCTGCGCCTGCGGCCGTGCATCACCGACCAACTGCAGGGTCGGCATCAGTTCCGGGTCGTCCTCGGTGCGGGTCTGTGCGCCATCGGGCAGGGCCACGTCGTTGCGGGCGAAGGTCGCCAGCCGGTAATCCAGCCCAGCGGCCACCGGGCCTTCCACCTGGTGGCCATCATCCAGCTCCAGGAAACGCTGGCGGGTGCCCTCGAAGTACATGCGGCCACTGTTGGCCGACACCACTTCCAGGCGATCGTCCTTCTGCCGCTGCATGAACACCTTGCCCAGCTCGGTGCCGTCAGGCGAGATCGAGGACAGGTAGACCACGCCGCCATTGGGCAGCGGCGTGAACCGGCCCGGCTCCAGGCCGGCCATCAGCACGCTGCGGTTGGCCTCGATGATCATCTGCTCGGCCACCCGGCCTGCCCACGGGCCCAGCCACAGCGAGCAGGCGCCGACCAGCAGCACCACCGGCACCACCAGCATCAGCAGCGGCCGCAGCAGTCGCTTGGGGCCGACACCAATGGCGGTGATGACCGCCATTTCCGAGTCGCGGTACAGCCGCGCCACGGCCAGCAGCAGGCCCAGCATCAGTGCCAGCGGCAGGATCAGCGGCAGGTAGGCGATGAACTGCAGGCCCAGCTGGGAGAACAGCAGCTTGGCTGGCAGGCGTCCGTCGGCGATGTTGCCGAGGATGTCCACCAGCACGCCGCCCACGCTGACCACCAGCAGGACGATCAGGGTAGCCAGGAAACTCTGGACGAAATCGCCCAGCAGGTATCGGTCGAGCTTCAGCATGGGGCGGTGGTTTAAACTCTGGGGTTCGTTCGCGGTGCCGCCCAGTCTACTGTCTGGGCGTAAACGGCCTGCGATTGTACGGACTCGCCAATGGAATCTGCTCAATGGCCCTCGAATTCACCCTGAACCACGTTGCTCCGGCCGCTGCCACCGTTGATTGCCTGGTGGTCGGCGCGTATGCCGACCATACCCTGACCCCGGCCGCGCAGGCCCTGGATGCCGCCAGCGGTGGCCGCCTGGCGGCGCTGGCCGAGCGTGGCGACCTGTCCGGCAAGACCGGCGCAACCACCCTGCTGCACGACCTGCCGGGCGTGACCGCCCCGCGCGTGCTGGTGGTCGGCCTCGGTGAAGCCGCCCGTTTCGGCGTGCCGCAGTACCTGAAGGCCGTGGGCGACGCCGTGCGCGCGCTGAAGGCCGGTGCTGCCCGCAGCGCACTGTTCACCCTGTCCGAAGTGGCGGTGAAGGACCGCGACGCGGCCTGGGCGATCCGTCAGGCGGTGATCGCCGCCGATCACGCCGCCTACCGCTATACCGCCACCCTGGGCAAGAAGAAGGCCGACGACGCCGGTCTGACCCAGCTGGCCATCGCCGGTGACGACGCGCAGGCGCTGGCCCAGGGCCAGGCCATTGCCGCCGGCGTCGAGTTCGCCCGTGAGCTGGGCAACCTGCCGCCGAACTACTGCACCCCGGCCTATCTGGCCGACGTGGGCGTGAAGTTCGCCGGCGAGCACGAGGGTGCCGAAGCCGAGATCCTCGACGAGCACCAGATGGAAGCGCTGGGCATGGGCTCACTGCTGGCCGTGGCCCGTGGCTCGGCCAACCGCCCGCGCCTGGTCGTGCTGAAGTGGACCGGTGCAGGCGACGCCAAGCCCTATGTGCTGGTCGGCAAGGGCATCACCTTCGATACCGGTGGCGTCAACCTGAAGACCCAGGGCGGCATCGAGGAAATGAAGTACGACATGTGCGGTGGCGCCAACGTCATCGGCACCTTCGTCGCTGCGGTCAAGGCCAAGCTGCCGCTGAACCTCGTCGTGGTGGTCCCGGCGGTGGAGAACGCCATCGATGGCAATGCCTACCGTCCGTCCGACGTGATCACCTCGATGTCGGGCAAGACCATCGAAGTCGGCAACACCGACGCCGAAGGCCGCCTGATCCTGTGCGACGCGCTGACCTACGCACAGCGCTTCGAGCCGGCCGCGCTGGTCGACGTCGCCACCCTGACCGGTGCCTGCATGGTCGCCCTCGGCCACCAGACCGCCGGCCTGATGAGCAAGCACGACGACCTGGCCAATGAACTGCTGGCCGCCGGCGAGCATGTGTTCGACCGCGCCTGGCGCCTGCCGCTGTGGGACGAGTACCAGCCGATGCTGGATTCGACCTTCGCCGACGTCTACAACATCGGCGGCCGCTGGGCCGGCGCGATCACCGCCGGCTGCTTCCTGTCGCGCTTCACCGAAGGCCAGCGCTGGGCCCATCTGGACATCGCCGGCGTGGCCAGCGATGAAGGCAAGCGTGGCATGGCCACCGGCCGCCCGGTCGGCCTGCTGAGCCAGTGGCTGCTGGACCAGGCCGCCCGCGCCTGATGCCGTACCCGCCCCTGGCCGGCAGACGCCGGCCGGGGCCTCGCCCGGCACTGCCGGGCCCCTGCCTGACCCGGACCCTGCCATGCCCCGCGCCGACTTCTACCTGATCGCCAAGCCCCGCTTCCTGACCGAGCCGCTGCGCCTGGTCTGTGAGCTGGCGCGCAAGGCCAACGACGCCGGGTTGTTCACCCTGGTGCTGGCCCGTGACCAGGCCCAGGCCGAGGAGCTGGACGAGCTGCTGTGGGCCTTCGACAACGACGCCTACATCCCGCACCAGATCGCCGGCGAAGACATGGACGAGGAAGAGGCCCTGGTACTGATCGCGGTACCCGGCACCGAGGCACCGGCGCGTCCGCTGGTGATCAACCTGCGCGACGAGCCCTGGCTGGGCCAGTGCGAGCGCGTGCTGGAAGTGGTGCCGGCCGATCCGGAAGCGCGCGAACCGCTGCGCGAGCGCTGGCGCCAGTACAAGGCCGCCGGTTACGACCTGAACAAGCACGACATGTGAGCGCGCCCCGGCCCCCTTGATGGGCCGCCGCCGCGCCCTGATCCTTCAACGATTACCTCCTGGTTCCCCCGCATGACCCAACTCGCCTCCAGCTACGACCCGAAGTCCTTCGAGACCGACCTCTACGAGGCCTGGGAGAAGGCCGGCCACTTCAAGCCGTCCGGCACGGGCGAGCCGTATACCATCCTGCTGCCGCCGCCGAACGTGACCGGCACCCTGCACATGGGCCACGCCTTCCAGCAGACCCTGATGGACGCGCTGGTGCGCTACCACCGCATGCGCGGCTACGACACGCTGTGGCAGGTCGGTACCGACCACGCCGGCATCGCCACCGAAATGGTGGTCAGCCGCAACCTGGCGCTGGAAGGCAAGGGCGAGACCCGCGATTCGCTGGGCCGCGAGGGCTTCATCGGCAAGGTCTGGGAGTGGAAGCAGCAGTCCGGCGACACCATCGAACGCCAGATGCGTCGCCTTGGCACCTCCGCCGACTGGTCGCGCAGCACCTTCACCATGGACCCGCAGCCGTCGGCGGCAGTCAATGAAGCCTTCGTGCGCTGGTACGAGCAGGGCCTGATCTACCGCGGCCAGCGCCTGGTGAACTGGGACCCGGTGCTGAAGACCGCCATTTCCGACCTGGAAGTGGAGAGCGCCGAGGAAGACGGCTTCCTGTGGTCGATCGCCTACACGCTGGACGAAGGCCTGAGCTACGAGCACGTCGAGCGCGATGCCGACGGCGTGGAAACGCTGCGCGAAACCCGCGACTATCTGGTCGTCGCCACCACCCGCCCGGAAACGCTGCTGGGCGATACCGCGGTGATGGTGCATCCGGAGGACGAGCGCTATGCGCACCTGATCGGCAAGAGCGTGGTGCTGCCGCTGACTGGCCGCCGCGTGCCGGTGATCGCCGACGACTACGTGGACCGCGCGTTCGGCACCGGCGTGGTCAAGGTCACCCCGGCGCATGATTTCAACGACTACGAAGTGGGCGTGCGCCACAGCCTGCCGATGATCAACCTGTTCACCCCGGTGGCGGCGCTGAACGAAAACGCGCCGGAACGCTTCCAGGGCCTGGACCGCTATGAAGCGCGCAAGGCCGTGCTGGCCGAACTGGAAGACCTGGGCATCCTGGTCGAGACCAAGGCGCACAAGCTGCAGGTGCCGCGCGGCGACCGTACCGGCCAGGTGATCGAGCCGTACCTGACCGACCAGTGGTTCGTGAAGATGGACGACCTGGCCAAGCGTGGCCTGGAACTGGTCGAGGACGGAAGCATTTCCTTCGTGCCGCCGAACTGGATCAACACCTACCGCCACTGGATGAACAACATCCAGGACTGGTGCATCAGCCGCCAGCTGTGGTGGGGCCACCGTATCCCGGCGTGGTTCGATGCCGCCACCGGCAACTGCTACGTCGGTCGCAGCGAAGAGGACGTGCGCGCGAAGCACAACCTGGGCAGCGACGTGGTGCTGAACCAGGAAAGCGACGTGCTGGAGACCTGGTTCTCCTCGCAGCTGTGGCCGTTCTCCACCCTGGGCTGGCCGAACGAGCAGGCCATGGCCGAGCGTGGTTTCGACCGCTACCTGCCGTCGTCGGTGCTGATCACCGGCTTCGACATCATCTTCTTCTGGGTGGCGCGCATGATCATGGCCACCGACAACCTGGTCGGGAAGATCCCGTTCAAGGATGTCTACTTCACCGGCCTGATCCGCGACGGCCAGGGCCAGAAGATGTCCAAGAGCAAGGGCAACGTGCTCGACCCGCTGGACATCATCGACGGCATCACCATCGACGATCTGGTTGCCAAGCGCACCGGCGGCCTGATGCAGCCGAAGATGGTCGAGAAGATCGAGAAGGCCACCCGCAAGGAATTCCCGGACGGCATCGCCGCCCACGGTGCCGATGCGTTGCGCTTCACCATCGCCGCGCTGGCCACCCATGGCCGCGACATCAAGTTCGACATGAACCGCGCCGAGGGCTACAAGAACTTCTGCAACAAGCTGTGGAACGCCAGCCGCTTCGCCCTGATGAACACCGAAGGCGCTGCGTTCACCGGCGTGCCCAAGCCGCGCACCGATGCCGAGCGCTGGATCCTCGCGCGCCTGGCCGCCACCACCGCCGAAGCTCAGGGCCATTTCGCCGCGTATCGCTTCGACCTGCTGGCGCAGTGCCTGTACGAGTTCGCCTGGAACGCGTTCTGCGACTGGTTCCTGGAGCTGAGCAAGCCGGCCTTGAACGGTGCCGACGCGGCTGATGCCGAAAGCACCCGCCACACCCTGCTGTACGTGCTGGAAGCACTGCTGCGCCTGCTGCACCCGCTCACGCCGTTCATCACCGAACAGCTGTGGCAGCAGCTGGCCCCGCGCCTGGGCCTGGCCGAAACCACGCTGTCGCTGCGCCCGTACCCAACCGCCGCCGAATTCGCCGGTGATTTCGCCCAGGCCGAGGCCGACGTGGAATGGCTGAAGGCGGTGATCAGTGCCGTGCGCCGCGTGCGCAGTGAGCTGAACGTCGCACCGTCCAAGCTGGTGCCGCTGCGCCTGCAGGCCGGCCTGGCACAGGACCGCGTGCGTATCGAACGCTTCAGCGCTTCGCTGTCGTTCCTGCTGAAGCTGGACAGCATCCAGTGGCTGGCCGAAGGCGAAAGCGCACCGCCGGCGGCCGCCGCGATCGTGGGCGAGCTGAAGCTGCTGGTGCCGCTGGAAGGCCTGGTCGATCTCGATGCCGAGCGCGTGCGCCTGGACAAGGAAATCGCTCGCGTCGAAGCCGAAAAGGAGAAGAGCGAGACCAAGCTGGCCAAGTTCACCGACAAGGTGCCGCCGGCCGTGGTCGAGCAGGAACGCGTGCGCCTGGCCGACTGGAACACCCAGCTGGCCGGCCTGCGCGAACAGCGCGCGAAGCTGTAACGCCGCGCTCTGGTGCGTGCCAACCAAGGTTGGCGCCTACCAGGCCGGGAGAGGTTGGCACCCACCCAAGCGGAATCGGAAACGCCGGGCGATGCCCGGCGTTTCCATTTCCGCCGCATGGCATCATCGCCGGATGCCTCTTTCGATCTTCCTGCTGGTTCTCGCCGCTGCGGCACTGCATGCCAGCTGGAATGCGATCGTCAAGCGCGGGCCGGACAAGTTCCTCGGCACCGTGCTGGTCACCGGCAGCGCCGCGCTGCTGTCGGCCGCCGCCCTGCCCTTCCTGCCTTTTCCCGCCGCGCACAGCTGGCCCTGGCTGGGCGCATCGGTGCTGTTGCAGGTGATCTATTACGGGCTGGTCGCACGCTGTTACCAGCAGGTCGACATGAGCCTGGCCTACCCGCTGATGCGTGGCAGCGCGCCGATCCTGGTCGCACTGGCGGGCACCCTGCTCGGTGAA
Source organism: Stenotrophomonas sp. GD03777 (assembly GCF_029842485.1). Classification (NCBI taxonomy): domain Bacteria; kingdom Pseudomonadati; phylum Pseudomonadota; class Gammaproteobacteria; order Lysobacterales; family Lysobacteraceae; genus Stenotrophomonas; species Stenotrophomonas sp. GD03777. The sequence continues at coordinate 1,216 of NZ_JAOCGL010000120.1, read as the reverse complement.
CCATTGCCCGCCGCAGCGTGGCTGGGTGTGGTGCTGGTGAGCACCGGCATCCTGTGCATGGCAGTGGGTGCGCGTGGCGGCCAACTGCGCCTGCCGCTGCTGACCGCAGCGATGATCGCCACCTACACGCTGGTCGATGCGCAGGGTGCGCGCCAGTCCGGCAGCGCGCTCAGCTACACGCTGTGGTTGTTCCTGCTGTCGGGCGTTCCGCTGCCGCTGTGGGCGTTGTACACGCGCGGCGGCGCGGTACTGGACTATGCGCGGCAGCATTGGCCGCTGGGACTGGCCGGTGGCGTCGGCACCACCGCCTCCTATGCGATGGCGTTGTGGGCCATGACCCAGGCGCCGGTGGCGATGATCTCGGCGCTGCGCGAATCCTCGATCCTGTTCGCGCTGCTGATCTCGGTGTTCCTGCTGCGCGAACGGATACCACGCGCGCGCTGGCTGGCAGCGTCGCTCATCGTCGGTGGCGTGCTGGCGTTGCGCCTGGCGTGATGGGCGCGTTGGTAGTGCCGGCCGCTGGCCGGCAACCCGTCTGCGTTAAAGCGGCGGCATCACCTGCAGGTCGCCGTCGACCAGCTCGATCGCCATCACCACCGCGTCCTCGCGGCCCTGTGCGGCCGGATAGTAACGCGGGCGGCGGCCGATCTCGTTGAAGCCTTCGCTGTGGTACAGCGCCAGCGCCGGCGTGTTGGACGGACGCACCTCCAGGAAGACGCGCTGGGCACCACGGTCGGCGGCCAGTTGCACCATCGCGCGCAGCAGCTGGCGGCCCAGCCCGCGCGACTGTGCCAGCGGGTCGATGCAGATGTTGAGCACGTGCGCTTCATCCGCGGCGATGCTGAGCACGCCATAGCCGACCAGCAGGCCATCGCGCTCCATCGCCAGGCCGGGATAGCCGGCGCGCAGGCAGTCGATGAAAATGCCGCGGGTCCAGGGAAAAGGATAGCCCCGCAGCTCGATCGCCATCACGGCATTGAGGTCGCTCTCGCGCAGCGCACGCAGGCTGACCGGGCCGGGCCGGGTCACCGCGCTCACCGCGCACCCCGCTTGCGCAGGGCACGCAGCTGCGGCCACAGCGCACGCTTGGCGGCCGGGTCACGGCGCAGCTGGTCCAGCGGCCAGCTGTCCATCAGCACCTGCGTCGCCGGGTCGTTCGGGTTGCAGCCGGACGCGCGCAGCAGCGCGATCTGCAGGCGATCGGGCAGGCGTACCA